>NZ_JAVDUA010000046.1:0-27787 GCF_031456105.1 Pseudomonas sp. BE134
TCTGCTGACCTCAACTTCTCGAACCGCCCGGTGCGGACCCGCATGCCGGGTGGTGTGGCAGGGGCGCGGCCAGATGGCCGCCTCCTATGCCGATTCAAACGCGTGCCAAGACTGTCGGCCGGGTTGCGCGTGATGATGTTAACCACAGCCATCAGCGCATTGGCGCCATAGCTGACGGTGTTCGGACCACGGAAAACCTCAATGCGCTCGATGTCTTCCATGGCCACCGGAATATCACTCCAGTCCACCGTGGCCAGGCCCGCGCGGTACACCGAGCGACCGTCGATCAGCACTTGCAGGCGCCGGGCTGCGGTGGCGTTGGTGCCGTGGTAGTTCACGGCGGCCTGATTGCCGGTGATGTTGCCGACCATCATGCCCGGCACCAGTCGCAGCAATTCGGCGATGTCGCGTGCGCCTGTGGCGACGATCAGTTCGCTGTCGATCACCGTCATGCTTCCCGGAACAGCCGCCGGCGACTGCTTCAGGCGGGTGGCTGTCAGCACTTGCGGGAGCGGTTCGTTATCGAGAAACAGGTCGTCGGCCAGCAAGGACGGGCTGAAGATCAGCGCCATCACCAGCGGCGAGCGGGGTGAAGGAGAACCAAACGACACGTCATACCCTTGATCGTGGTGAGTTGGCGCGCATGTTAACCGAGCCCGATCACTTTTCCATTCGCGATGCCAGCATTTTCCCAGGATTTATCGGTCTTCTTCCTACAAGCGTTGGTAATTGAAACCGGGGCTGGCCGCCACGGGGCCGCTCCGTATAATGCCGACATCGCCACTGGTATGGATTAACGGATTGCATATGACTGAACAGCGCCCGATTGCGGTCCTGGGAGGCGGAAGTTTTGGTACCGCCGTGGCTAATTTGCTGGCCGAAAACGGCCATCAGGTCCGGCAGTGGATGCGTGACCCCGAACAGGCCGAGGCCATTCGGGTCAATCGCGAGAACCCGCGTTACCTCAAAGGCATCAAGATTCTTGCGGCAGTAGAACCGGTGACGGACCTGCAAGCCACGCTGGCAGCCTGCGACCTGTGTTTCGTCGCGCTTCCCTCCAGTGCATTGCGCTCGGTTTTGGTTCCGCACGCCGAACTGTTGAGCGGCAAACTGCTGGTCAGCCTGACCAAGGGCATCGAAGCCCACACGTTCAAGTTGATGAGCGAGATTCTCGAGGAAATCGCCCCGAAAGCGCGCATCGGCGTGCTGTCCGGACCGAACCTGGCCCGTGAAATCGCCGAGCATGCACTGACCGCCACCGTGGTCGCCAGCGAAGACGAAGAGCTGTGCCAGCGGGTTCAGGCAGCGCTGCATGGCCGGACCTTTCGCGTGTATGCCAGCGCTGACCGGTTTGGCGTCGAGTTGGGCGGGGCGCTGAAAAACGTTTACGCAATCATTGCCGGCATGGCCGTTGCGTTGGGCATGGGCGAAAACACCAAGAGCATGCTGATCACCCGGGCGCTGGCGGAAATGACCCGTTTTGCGGTGAATCAGGGCGCCAACCCGATGACCTTTCTCGGTCTAGCTGGTGTGGGCGATTTGATCGTCACCTGCTCGTCACCGAAAAGCCGTAATTACCAGGTCGGGTTTGCCTTGGGTCAGGGCCTGAGTCTGGAGGACGCGGTCACCCGTCTGGGTGAAGTCGCCGAAGGTGTGAACACGCTGAAAGTGCTCAAGGCCAAGGCTCAGGAGGTGGGCGTCTATATGCCGCTGGTCGCCGGTCTGCACGCTATCCTGTTTGAAGGGCGCACGCTTAATCAAGTGATTGAGTTGTTGATGCGCGGCGAACCGAAAACCGACGTCGACTTTATTTCAACCAGCGGTTTCAACTAAGCACGCTTTGTAAAAAACAGGGGAACGCGACATGAACGATCCGAAACTGGAAACCAAGTACGAATCCATCCTGCTGCGGGTGCTGTGGATGATCGTCTTCCTGTTGGTATGGCAAGTGGCGCAGTTCATCCTTGGCGCATTGGTGCTGGTGCAACTGATCTATCGTTTGTTCTATGGCGCCCCGAGCGCCAGCCTGATGAACTTCGGTGACAGCCTGAGCCAGTTCCTGGCACAGATCGGGCGTTTCGCCAGCTTTCACAGCGACCAGAAGCCCTGGCCGTTCGCCGACTGGCCGACGCCGCGTACACCGGAAGGTGAAGCGCCTCATGTCGTGGCGCCCGCGCCGCATCCGGCCCGAGATGAGGAACCGAAACTATGAAAGTCTGGGTATTGCGTCATGGTGAAGCGGAGCCACACGGCAAGCGTCTTGATTCCGAACGGGCATTGACTGCCCACGGTCGTGAAGAAGTGCTGCGCATTACCGCTGAACTGGCCGGTCAACCCCTTACCGCGATTTACGCCAGTCCTTACCTGCGTGCGCAGCAGACCGCGCAGTTGGTGCGTGAAACTCTGGGTTTCGAGCCTGAGATCCGCACGGTTGAGTGGCTGACCCCGGAAACCGATCCGGACAAGGTGGCTGAACAACTCGTGTCAGTCAGTGATGTCCTGTTGGTCAGTCACAACCCGCTGGTGGGCAACCTGCTGAGTTATCTGCAGCACGGCGCCGGCTTTCCACCGGAAAAAGTCAGCACCGCCGGCCTGGCCGAGCTTGAGAACAATGAACTGCTGATCGGGTCGATGAAGCTCAACGGCATCAAACACCCGTAACCGCTTGGCCTCGGCTTTTGTGGGAGCTGGCTTGCCTGCGATAGCATCGACGGGGTCTGGTTGAAGAACCGCGGTGCTTGCATCGCGGGCAAGCCCGGCTCCCACAGGGGGCAGCGCGTTGCTGGTTTTTGTGTGAAATAGTCAACCAAGCAATCGCTTGGTTGACTACGCTTGCTCCATAATAAAAATTCAGGAGCGAGTCGCATGTCTGCAGCTTTTCGTTTGCCGCTGGATGTTTTCTACGAGCGTGAGGCCCGTCATCCACGCCAGCGTTTTCTGGTCCAGCCCACAGGCGGCGGGCAGGTCGAGACCCTGTCCTGGGCCGACGTCGGCCATCAGGCACGCTGCGCCGCGCACTGGCTGCGGGCTCGCGATCTGCCGCAAGGCAGCCATATCGCTCTGATCTCGAAAAACTGTGCCCACTGGATCATCGCCGACCTGGCGATCTGGATGGCCGGGCACGTCTCTGTGCCGCTGTACCCCAACCTGACCGCCGAATCCGTGTCTCAGGTACTCGACCACTCCGAAGCGGCGCTGGCGTTCATCGGCAAACTCGATGACTGGCCAAGCATGTCCCGTGGTGTCAGCCCTGACTTGCCGACGATCAGTCTGCCGCTGCACCCGCCGGGCTCCTTCGATTTCAGCTGGGCCGACCTGCAACGCAGTTCGCCCATCCAGGATGACCCCAAGCCCACCGCCGATCAGTTGGCGACCATTATTTACACGTCAGGCACCACCGGGCTGCCCAAAGGCGTGATGCATAGCTTTGGTAATCTGGGTTTCGCCAGCACGCGCGGTACGCAGTTGTTTGGTCTCAACGAGTCGGACCGGCTACTGTCCTATTTGCCGCTGTGCCACGTTGCCGAGCGCATGTTCGTTGAGATGGCATCGATTTACACCGGGCAAACCGTGTTCTTTGCCGAGAGCCTCGACACCTTCCTGACTGATTTGCAGCGTGCGCGGCCCACCGCCTTGTTTGGAGTGCCACGGATCTGGACCAAATTCCAGATGGGCGTGTACAGCAAGATCCCCGCAAAACGCCTCGATTTTCTGCTTGGCCTTCCCTTCATTGGCAAGCGGATCGGGCATAAAGTCCTCGCCGGCCTGGGGCTGGACGCCTTACGCGTTGCCTTGTCGGGCGCGGCGCCCGTGCCACAAACCTTGTTGCTGTGGTACCGCAAGCTGGGGCTGGATGTGCTGGAGGTCTACGGCATGACCGAGAGCTGCGGCTATTCCCACATTTGTCGGCCGGGCGAAAACAAACCCGGCTGGATCGGCAAGCCTTGCCCGGAGGTTGAAGTGCGGATCGACGAGTCGGGCGAGGTCATGGTGCGCAGTGGCGCGACCATGCTCGGTTATTTTAAGGAACGGCAGAAAACCGCTGAAACCATCACCGAAGATGGCTTCCTGCGCACCGGCGACAAGGGCGAGGAGGACGCAGAAGGCAACCTGCGCCTGACCGGACGCTTGAAGGAAATCTTCAAGACCAGCAAGGGCAAATACGTGGCACCGGCTCCGATCGAAAATCGCCTGGCGGTGCATTCACGAATCGAGCAGGTGTGCGTGGTTGGTGATGGTTTGATCGCGCCGCTGGGACTGTGTGTGTTGTCGGCGGTCGGGCAGCAAGACGCCAGCGGAACGGCGAGGGCCGGGCTGCATTCAAGTCTGGAAAAACTGTTGGATGAGGTCAATGGCGTCCTCGACAAACATGAGCGCTTGCGGCGTCTGGTGGTGGTCAAGGACAGCTGGGCCGTGGAAAACGGTTTCCTGACGCCGACCCTGAAGATCAAGCGCAACGTGATCGAAGCAGCGTACGGCGCCCGCTTCGAAGAATGGAGCGAGCGCAGCGAGGCGGTGCTGTGGCAGGATTGAATGAAGAACAACACCCACAAAGGAAAGTAGCGATGAGTCTGTGGCGTACCCCACCTAATATCGAGCATTTGAATGCAATCCAGAAAAACACCATCGGCGAAGTGCTGGATATTCGCTTCGAAGCATTCGACGAAGGGTCCCTGACCGCGAGCATGGTCGTTGATCACCGCACTCACCAGCCATACGGCCTGCTGCATGGCGGGGCCTCGGTGGTGCTCGCCGAATCGGTCGGTTCAATGGCCAGCTACCTGTGCATCGACGCCAGCAAGTTTTACTGCGTGGGCCTGGAAATCAACGCCAATCATTTGCGCGGACTGCGCAGTGGGCGGGTGACTGCCGTGGCCACACCGATCCATATTGGTCGCACGACGCATGTTTGGGATATCCGTTTGACCAGCGATGAAGGCAAGGCCAGTTGCGTGTCGCGGTTGACCATGGCGGTTGTGCCGCTGGGCGAGAACCCACCAGTACGGTAAACCCAATGCCCTATAGCAGCTGTCGAGCAACGCGAGGCTGCGTCTGCGGTTTTGCCGGGTTTACGACGGCTGCGCCGCCAGACGCTGCCTCGCGGGGCTCGACAGCTGCTACAGGGTTCTTCATGAGCGTTGCGGACATTCTTGTGAGCTGACTGTCATCATTCCTGTCACTTACTGTCATTGCTGTCAGCCGTCGTCTTACGGACAATCAACGGCTATTCTCGCTCATGGATTTGCCGGTATGTCGCAACAGATATTTTTCGCCCACGCCAATGGCTTTCCTTCAGGGACCTACGGCAAGTTGTTCGCGGCGCTGGCGCCCGAGTATCAGGTGACGCATCTGGAGCAGCACGCTCATGACCCGCGTTTTCCGGCGGACGACAATTGGTACAACCTGGTGGACGAGCTGATCCATCACCTCAAGCAACAAGCGGAACCGGTGTGGGGCGTCGGCCATTCCTTTGGTGGCTTGCTGCACTTGCACGCGGCGCTGCGTTGCCCTGAGTTGTATCGTGGCGTGGTGATGCTCGATTCCCCAGTCCTGACCCTGACCGATCGATGGGTCATCCGCGCGGCCAAGCGTTTCGGTTTTATCGACCGTTTGACCCCGGCCGGTCGTACCCTGGGGCGTCGAGAAGAGTTCGCCGACATCGAAAGCGCCCGCCGTTATTTTGCGGGTAAAACCCTGTTTCGCAGTTTTGATCCGGAGTGCTTTGATGCCTACCTGCAACATGGTTTGCACAGAGTCGGGGACAAACTGCGCCTGCGTTTCAATCCCGCTACGGAAATCAGCATCTATCGTGGCGTGCCCCACACCAGCCCCGGTCGCACACGTCAGCTGAAGGTGCCGCTGGCGGTGGTGCGCGGGCATAAAAGCCGCGTGGTGATGCGTCACCATGCAAGCTCTGTCGGACGCATGCCGTTGGGTGAATCCCTGACCGTGCCGGGTGGCCACATGTTTCCTCTTGAACGTCCACACGACACGGCCACGCTGCTGAAAAACCTGTTCAGCCGTTGGGACAGTCGCAGCCAACAGGATTGCGCATGAACAATGCCGTCGAAGAAGTCCGCCTGAGCCTGCCGCACATCGAGTTGGCGGCGCACTTGTTCGGTCCTGAAGACGGCCTGCCGGTGATTGCGCTGCATGGCTGGCTGGACAATGCCAACAGCTTTGCCCGGCTGGCGCCCAAGCTCAATGGCCTGCGCATCATCGCCCTGGACATGGCGGGTCACGGTCACTCCGGTCATCGTCCGCCCGGCGCCGGTTATGCGATGTGGGATTACGCCCATGACGTATTGCAGGTCGCCGAACAGCTTGGCCTGAAGAAGTTTGCGCTGATGGGGCACTCCATGGGGGCGATCGCTTCTCTGATCATTGCCGGGTCGATGCCGGAGCGCGTCACCCACCTGGCCTTGATCGACGGCATCATTCCTCCTACAGACAAAGGCGAAAATGCTGCCGAGCGCATGGGCATGGCCCTGCAAGCGCAGCTGGATTTACGGGAGAAACAAAAACCGGTCTACAACACCCTCGACCGTGCCATTGAAGCGCGCATGAAAGGGTTGGTGGCCGTCAGTCGTGAAGCCGCCGAGCTGCTGGCCCAGCGGGGGTTGATGCCGGTGCCGGGCGGTTACACCTGGCGCACCGACAACCGGCTGACACTGCCATCGCCGTTGCGCCTGACCACCGAACAGGCCATGGCGTTCGTCCAGCGGGTCAGTTGTCCTGCCAAACTGGTCGTCGCGGCGGACGGCATGCTCGCCAAACATCCCGAGTTGCTGGAGCGTCTACCCTTTAGCCGTGAACAGCTGCCAGGCGGTCATCATTTGCACCTGAATGACGAATCCGGCGCCGACCTTGTCGCAGACTGTTTCAATCGGTTCTTCGCCGTTCCTTGACTTGCGCCGGGCAACTGTCGAGGCTGGGCGGGTTGAAATGGGAGACAACCATGATAGATCTCTACACCGCTGCGACCCCGAATGGCCACAAGGTCTCTATCGTGCTCGAGGAACTCGGCCTGCCCTACACGGTGCATGCCCTGAGTTTCGACAAGAAGGAACAGAAATCCGAGGACTTCCTCAAGATCAACCCCAATGGGCGGATACCGGCGATTGTCGACCGCGCCAATGGCGATTTCGCCGTGTTTGAATCCGGCGCCATCCTGATTTACCTCGCTGAATTGACCGGCAAGCTGATGCCCCTGGACCCGAAAGGGCGCTCGCTGGTGATGCAATGGCTGATGTTCCAGATGGGTGGCATCGGCCCGATGCAAGGGCAGGCCAACGTGTTTTTTCGCTACTTTCCGGAAAAACTCCAGGGCGCCATCGACCGCTATCAACACGAAACCCGACGCCTCTATGAAGTGCTCGATACCCGCCTGCAAACCGAAGCGTTTCTGGCCGGCGAGTACAGCATTGCCGACATCGCCACGTATCCGTGGGTCCGTGGATACGAGTGGTCCGGGGTCGAGGTCGACGGCTTGACGGCCTTGCAGCGCTGGATGGCAACCATGGCGGCACGCCCTGCGGTGCAGCGCGGTTTGCTGGTGCCGGAACGCATCGACGATGCCAGCGTCATCAAGGGTGCCCAGGCCATGCTGATCCGATGAGTCTATCCATGCGTTCACTCAGTCTGCTGGCGCTGTGTTGTTTCAGTCCTTTATCGTTTTCCGCCGATGTTCCCGGCAGTCAGGACCTGCCGATCCTGCCGCGCATGGAAGATGCGCAGATCGTCGATTATCGTCCGGCCGTCGAACTTGAGCGGATCTACCCGCTGGGGTCCATCCGCAAGATCAGCGGCCAATTGCGCTTTGACGGTCAGGTTACCGCTCGTGGGCTAACCACGTCGGTCACTTACGAGTTGCCTGCGGAACACTCCTCCAACGAAGCCTTTACGGCTGCGCGTGAAGCCTTGCAAAAGCAGGGCGCCGAGTTGCTGTTCTGGTGCCATGCCCGCGATTGCGGCGAAAGCAGTCTGTGGGCCAACGAAGTCTTCGGCAATGCCAAGCTCTATGGTGCTGACGATCAGCAGGCGTATTTGCTGCTGCGACTGGCGGCACCGCAGGACAATGCTCTGGTGGCGCTTTACAGCATCACTCGCGGCAATCGCAAAGCCTATCTGCACGTTGAACAATTCAATGCGGCGGCACCGTTGGGCGATTTGTTGCCGACTTCCGCCACCTTGCTGCGCCAGCTCAGAAGTACCGGCGTACTCGATTTTCCGAAACTGGTCGCTGATCCCGATGACACGTGGCTGCGTCTGATTTCTCGCGGGCTGAACCTGGACACCACCTTGCGAGTCAGTGTTTCCGGAGCCAAGGCTGAAGCCTGGCGCGAGGCACTGATCTCCCAGGGCGTGCGTGCGGCGCGAATGGAAGCCGGCAACTTCGAAGGCTCTGGCCTGCATATCGAGCTGTTGCGATAAGCTGTACAGGCGAGCGCGAATCGCGCGTTCGTCTACCCTTTTTTTGACTGACTTTTTTGAGATTTTACATGCCCAATAACGATCGCCTGTTGGTGCAGATTCTGCTCCTGGTGCTGTTTGGCGCGAGCTTCTGGGTGATGGCGCCCTTCTGGTCTGCGCTGTTCTGGGGCGCGGTGCTGGCGTTTGCCAGTTGGCCGTTGATGCGCTTGTTGACCCGTTGGCTCAATGGCCGTGAATCCCTGGCGGCCGCATTGCTGACCCTCGGCTGGATGGTGCTGGTGGCGGTGCCGCTGGTGTGGCTGGGTTTCAACCTTGCTGACCATGTGCGCGACGCAACGGTGTTTATCAAGGATGTACAGGTCGAAGGTCTGCCTGAGGCGCCGGACTGGCTGCACAGCATTCCTTTGGTTGGCGCACGGTTGGTGGTGATCTGGAACAGCATCGATCAGCAAGGCGCTGCAATGATGGCGTCGCTCAAGCCCTATCTGGGGCAGGTCGGTAACTGGCTGCTGGCGCGCAGTGCGCAGATTGGCGGCGGTATTCTCGAACTGACGCTGAGTATCGTGTTTGTGTTCTTTTTCTACCGCGACGGTCCGCGGCTGGCGACCTTTGTACATAGCTTGCTGGAACGCCTGATTGGTCGTCGCGCCGAGTATTACATCGACTTGGTGGCGGGCACGGTGCAGCGGGTGGTGAACGGTGTCATCGGTACGGCAGCGGCGCAAGCGGTGCTGGCGTTGATCGGATTCCTGATCGCCGGGGTGCCTGGGGCATTGGTGCTGGGCATTGTGACCTTCTTGCTCAGCCTGATTCCGATGGGGCCGCCGCTGGTGTGGATTCCCGCTACGGCCTGGTTGGCCTGGAAGGGTGATTATGGAATGGCGATATTCCTGGGGATCTGGGGCACGTTCATCATCAGCGGCGTCGACAACGTGCTGAAGCCCTACCTGATCAGCCGGGGCGGGAATCTGCCGTTGGTGATTGTGTTGTTGGGGGTGTTTGGCGGGTTGATTGCGTTCGGCTTTATCGGGTTGTTTATCGGCCCGACATTGTTGGCCGTGGCTTACAGCTTGCTGACTGACTGGAGCAAGAGTCAGGCGCGGGTAGAAGATCGCCGGCCTTAAATGCTTTGTAGCGGCTCCAAAAGACTAGACTTACCAGCGCGCCGACGACGAATTACCGATCATCGGGTCCCGCAGCGCCGCTGGTTCCGCTACAATGCGCGCCGATTTCGTCCTGCCTGAGAGCCCGCACATGTCCGTCTGCCAGACTCCTATCATCGTCGCCCTGGATTTCCCCACCCGTGACGCCGCACTGAAGCTGGCCGACCAGTTGGACCCAAAACTGTGCCGGGTAAAAGTCGGCAAGGAACTGTTCACCAGCTGCGCCTCGGAAATCGTTGGCACCTTGCGTGACAAGGGTTTCGAAGTGTTCCTGGACCTGAAATTCCACGACATCCCGAACACCACCGCCATGGCCGTGAAGGCCGCTGCAGAAATGGGCGTGTGGATGGTCAACGTTCATTGCTCGGGCGGCCTGCGCATGATGGCGGCCTGCCGTGAAGTGCTGGACCAGCGTAGCGGGCCTAAACCGCTGCTGATCGGCGTGACCGTGCTCACCAGCATGGAGCGTGAAGACCTGGCGGGTATCGGTCTGGACATCGATCCGCAGGAGCAAGTGTTGCGCCTGGCCGCACTGGCGGAAAAAGCCGGGATGGACGGTCTGGTATGTTCGGCACTGGAAGCCCGGGCCTTGAAGTCGGCGCACCCGTCGTTGCAACTGGTGACCCCTGGCATTCGTCCCGCCGGCAGTGCGCAAGACGATCAACGCCGCATCCTGACCCCGCGTCAGGCGCTGGACGCCGGTTCCGATTACCTGGTGATTGGTCGTCCGATCAGCCAGGCAGCGGATCCGGCCAAGGCACTCGCCGCCGTAGTGGCCGAACTCGCCTGACCAAACACTGAAGATGAAATGTGGGAGCGGGCTTGCTCGCGAATGCGGTGTGTCAGTCAACGTTGATGTCGACTGACACACCGCATTCGCGAGCAAGCCCGCTCCCACATGGGTTTCGTGGTTACTGAAAGTTCTGGATCAGACCTTCAACACCAACTTCCCGAAATTCTCGCCGCTGAACAATTTCATCAGCGTCTCCGGGAATGTCTCCAGTCCGTCAACAATGTCTTCCTTGCTCTTGAGTTGCCCCTTGGCCATCCAGCCGGCCATTTCCTGTCCGGCGACGGCGAACTGGGTGGCGTAGTCCATCACGACAAAACCTTCCATGCGCGCGCGGTTGACCAACAACGACAGGTAATTGGCCGGACCCTTGACCGCTTCCTTGTTGTTGTACTGGCTGATAGCGCCGCAAATGACCACGCGCGCCTTCATATTCAGTCGGCTCAGCACTGCATCGAGAATGTCGCCGCCGACGTTATCGAAATAGACGTCGACCCCTTTCGGGCATTCGCGTTTAAGACCGGCGATGACGTCCTCGTTTTTGTAGTCGATGGCGCCGTCAAAACCCAATTCGTCGATCAGGAACTGACACTTGTCCGCGCCGCCGGCAATCCCGACCACACGACACCCTTTGATCTTGGCGATCTGCCCGGCAATGCTGCCCACCGCGCCAGCCGCGCCCGACAGCACCACGGTGTCACCGGCTTTCGGCGCGCCGACATCGAGCAGCGCGAAGTAGGCGGTCATCCCGGTCATGCCAAGGGCAGACAAGTAGCGCGGCAATGGTGCCAGTGACGGATCAACCTTGTAGAAACCGCGGGGTTCGCCAAGGAAGTAATCCTGCACGCCGAGGGCACCGTTGACGTAGTCCCCGACTGCAAACCCTGGATTATTCGAGGCCACGACTTTGCCGACGCCCAATGCGCGCATCACTTCACCCAGCCCCACTGGCGGGATGTAGGACTTGCCCTCGTTCATCCAGCCGCGCATGGCAGGGTCAAGGGACAGGTATTCGTTTTTGACCAGAATCTGACCCGTCGCCGGCTCGCCGACCGGTACTTCCTGATAGGTAAAGGTCTCGCGGGTCGCCGCGCCCACCGGACGTTTGGCGAGCAGGAACTGGCGATTGGTCTGGGTAGTCATGACAGGCACTCAAGATGAATGAAGCCTTGTTGATAGCCCTTCATGCTCAATGCCGCAAGTTTGGCTGATGCGGCGAATGCACATCGATCCAGTGCAGTGATAGTCAGGGTCGGTGTTCTATCACTGCCACGCATGGCCACCCAACCGGCCTTCTGATAGTGCTGCCGCGCTGAAGCCCTCCATGCCTAGACTGAAACCCAGGCAATCCCCCAAATTCTTCTCTTCGAGGACATAACAATGAGCATGACGTTTTCCGGCCAGGTCGCCGTGGTGACTGGCGCTGCCAACGGTATTGGCCGTGCGACCGCCCAGGCGTTCGCGGCCGAAGGGTTGAAAGTGGTGGTGGCCGACATGGACACCGCCGGCGGCGAAGGCACCGTGGCGCTGATTCGTACCGCGGGTGGCGAAGCGACCTTCGTGCGTTGCAACGTCACGCTGGAAAGCGATGTAAAAAATCTGATGGACGAAGTGGTGAATACCTACGGCCGTCTGGACTATGCCTTCAACAATGCCGGCATCGAGATCGAGAAAGGCAAACTCGCCGACGGCACACTGGATGAGTTCGACGCGATCATGGGCGTCAACGTCAAAGGCGTCTGGTTGTGCATGAAGTATCAATTGCCCTTGTTGTTGGCCCAGGGCGGCGGTGCGATCGTCAACACCGCTTCGGTAGCGGGCCTGGGGGCGGCACCGAAGATGAGTATTTATGCGGCGTCCAAACATGCGGTGATCGGGCTGACCAAATCAGCAGCGATCGAGTATGCCAAGAAGAAAATTCGCGTGAATGCGGTATGCCCGGCGGTGATCGACACCGACATGTTCCGCCGTGCCTATGAAGCGGACCCGAAGAAGGGCGAGTTTGCCAACACCATGCACCCGGTGGGGCGCATCGGCAAAGTCGAGGAAATTGCCAGCGCTGTGCTGTACCTGTGCAGCGACGGCGCAGCATTCACTACCGGCCATTCGCTGGCAGTGGATGGGGGCGTTACGGCGTTTTGAAGTCAGGTGTTGCAACGTAGGAAAACACCCGTACTTGTGCGGGTTTTTTTACAGTTCCGTGACGGGGTTGGGCAATGTGTTTCAAAGGGTTAGAACCGAGGGATTTAGCGGCGTTGTCGCACGTCTGATCCAGCACTCCTGTGATTAACTGTTTCCCGCAAAACGGACAGGAGTGTGCTTGCTCATGGAATTGAGAATCGATCGACAGGCCTTGGTGCCGGTCGTGCAGCAAATCGTCGATGCGTTGGCCGGCTGGGCCCGTCAGGATGGGGTATTGCCGGGAGCGCGTTTACCTTCTGCGCGGCAAATCGCACGGGCCAATCTGCTCAGTCAATCCAGCGTCGTCGAAGCCTGTGAACGCCTGGTAGCTCAAGGCGTGCTGGCACCGCGGCAGGGTGCAGGTTTCATGGTTGCCATGCCTGCGCTGGCTGCTGAGGGGCGACAGAGTTGCCCTTGGTTCGAAGGAGCTGATGTGACGCAGGGCGGCGCCTCGGGTGACCTCAAACTGGGCTGTGGCGACCTGCCCGAGAGTTGGCGTGAAACTGACGATTTGACCTACGCAATCCGTCAGGTGAGCCGCATCGACATGGCCGGGCTGTTCAACTACAGCACGCCGCTGGGTTTACCCGCCTTGCGCGAGCAAATCCTCAAACGTCTCCAGCAACTCGACATTGAAGTGGGTGACAGAAGGATTGTGACCACGACCGGGGCGACTCACGGGCTCGATCTGATCGTGCGCACGTTGCTCAAACCGGGCGATTGCGTGGTGGTGGAAAGTCCGGGGTACTCACTGTTGTTCGACCTGCTCAGGCTCAACGGCGTGACGATGATCGAGGTGCCGCGCACCCCGCGAGGGACTGACACGCAGGCGTTGGAAGCGATGTTGGTGAAGCACCGGCCCCGTGCGCTGTTTATCAATAGTTTCTACCACAACCCGACCGGCAGTAGCCTGACACCCGTCGTTGTGCAGCGGGTGCTGCAATTGACCAGAGCCCATGGCGTGCTGGTGATCGAAGATGACGTCTATGCCGATTTGCACCGCGGCCCCGGCACTCGCCTCGCGGCGATGGGGATCGACGACAATGTGATTTACGTCGGCAGTTACTCCAAGACCCTCAGCAGTTCATTGCGCGTCGGCTTTGTCGTGGCCAGTGACACGATGGTGTCGCGACTGGCCGAGGTCAAGATGACCAGCAGCATGGGCACTTCAAGGTTCTGCGAAGCAGTGCTGGCTTGCCTGTTGGCCAGCGGCGCGTATCGCAAACTGGTTCAGCGTCTGCGTCAGCGATTGAACACCGACAGAGAAGCGGCCCTGCATGTGCTCGAAGATGCCGACTGGGAAGTTTTCGGCAAGCCGGTGGGTGGTCTGTTCATCTGGGCGCGGTCACGCGGCGCCAGCTTCGCTCAGGTACACAAGCAGGCCCGACGCTTCGGGGTGTTGCTGTCTTCAGCTACAGCCTTCAGCCCCGGCGTTGAGGCCACGGACTGGCAGCGCATCAATGTGGCTTATGCCTGTGATCCTCGGGCGCGGGCATTTTTTCAGGCCACCGCTGCGAATCGACCTCAGGCATTCTGAAAACGACGCGGGCGTAGCTTTTTGCCATTATTGTGGCGCCAGAGACTTGTGCTGGCACAGGCCCGTTGCGACCCTGCGTCAACAGACTATGTCAGGGGACTACGCGCAATGATTTCGGCCGTGCAAGGACGTTTCGCCAACCTCGGTATGGCAAAGAAAATGGGTGTCGGGTTCGTACTGGTGCTGCTGTTGACTGCGCTGGTCGCCGCCATCGGCGTGTGGTCCCTGCAAACCATCAGTCAGCGCTTCGATGGGCTCAAGCAGATGTCATCGCTCAATAGTGGTTTGCTCAAGGTGCGGCTGCTGGAGCAGGAGTACGCCTTGCACGGTAACCCGAAAACCGCGGATGCCCTGCGCGAGGGCGTTGATGGTCTGATTGCTCTGGCGACCGGGCTCAAGGCTGCATCGACGGCTAACGTGCCAGTGATGAATGACGTCGAGCAGTCGCTGGGCGCCTATCGCAAGGCGTTCGATGAGTTTGTCTCGCTGAGTCAGGCCAAGGACCTGGCGCTGGAAATGGCCAGTTGGTCGGTGTCCAGCGTGGCCAATAACCTTGATGTGCTGCAAGCCGGCCTGGCCGATGACGGTGCCTATACCTTGAAGCAATCCGAGGGCAAGGACGGTGGGCAGTTTCTCGAACAGGCCAGTCAAGTCAGCCAGGTCTCGCGTTTGATGTTGCAAGCCATGAACGAAGCGCGGGTGCGTCTGGACCAGGGTCGCAAGGGCGACGACAGCGCGGGCCAAGGCAAGATCGAACAGGCGGATCAGGCATTGACTCAGGCCGGGCAGTTGAAAACCACGGTCAAGGATGAGGGCTATCAGACGGTCCTCAATGAAGTGACCGGCCACATCGGCAGCTTCAGTGAAAAACTCACGGAGTACACCGGTCTGTTGGCCCAGGAGAAAGTCGTCTACCAACAACTGCATCAGCGCGCCGCACAAGTGGTGGAGCGGGTGGATCAAGCCTACGTCGCCGAAGACCGGTCGATGCAGGCCGAGCTGAAAAAGAACGCGTTGCTGATCCTCGGTTCCTCGGCCTTGGCATTGCTGGTCGGGCTGGTGGCGGCGTGGGTGATAACCCGGTTGATCGTGGCACCGCTGCGCAGTGTGATCCGTGTGGCTCAACAGATCGCTGCGGGTGATTTGAGTGCAACGGTTGAAGTCACTCGCCGTGACGAGATCGGCCAATTGATGCAGGCGATGCAACAGATGGGGGCCGGGCTCAGCCGTATCGTCAGTGGTTTGCAGGCCGGTATCGAGCAATTGGCGAATTCAGCGCATTCGCTGTCGGCAGTGACCGAGCAGACCAATCTGGAAGTCAGCAGCCAGAAGGAAGAAACCGAGCAGGTCGCCACGGCGATGAACCAGATGACGGCGACGGTGCACGACGTGGCGCGTAACGCCGAAGAGGCCGCGCAAGCTGCACAGACCGCGGATGGCAAGGTTGAAAGTGGTCAGCAAGTGGTGCGCCAGAGCATGGCGCGCATCGAGCAACTGGCAATTTCGGCGACGTCGGCCAGTTCCAGCATTGAAAGCCTGAGCGCAGAAATCCAGAACATCGGTACGGTGCTTGGCGTGATCAAAAGTGTCGCCGAGCAAACCAACCTGTTGGCGCTCAACGCAGCGATCGAGGCCGCGCGGGCGGGCGAGCAGGGCAGGGGGTTTGCCGTGGTGGCCGATGAAGTCCGGGCACTGGCCAGGCGTACCCGGCAATCGACCGAGGAGATCGAACGTCTGGTCAGTGCCTTGCGCTCGGCCGCACAGTCGTCGGTACAGCAGATTCAAAACAGCGGCGAGCTCGTAAAACTGGCCGTCAGTGATGCGTTGCAGACTGAAAGTGCGTTGGGAAGTATTGCGGCGGCGGTGTCGTTGATTCAGCAGATGAACCAGCAGATTGCCGCAGCAGCCGAGGAGCAGAGTTCGGTGGCTGAGGAGATTAATCGCAGCGTCACGAGTATTCGGGCGAGCGCGGATCAGTCATCGCTGGCGATGCAGGGCAACGCGGCGTCCAGCATTGAGCTGGCTCAGCTGGGGCTCGAACTCAAAGGGATGGTGGGGCACTTCCGGCTCTGAAAACCCTAATACCAGTCAGTTATGCCGTCACGCGGCCCGAGCCGAACGCAGGCTTCGCCAGCTGCTACCAGGATGTGTTGAGACCAACACTTCTAAACTGACTGGCATTAACCGTTTCGGTGGCTTTTCTGTTTGTGCTGATCAGTCGTAGATCACTCGCTTTTTCCAGTCGGCATCGGCGTCGACTTTTTTAAGGCCTACGTTCAGCTGGTTGGCCTCACCCTCAACCGCAGCGATGTTGTCCATCACCATGGTGTTGGCACGAGCCAGGAGTTTCTCCAGGTACTCCAGTTGCTCGGCGTAGGCTTGAGGCTCCTGTTGTTTGCGCAAGTATTGCACGCCGCGTTCGAACGCCAGACGCGCTTGGCCTGGCTGGTTTTGTTGCAAGCATTGCTGGCCCAGGTTGTTGAAGAATTCGATGTGCAGCAGCACCAGGATATGACGGACTTCGCGGATCCAGCGCTTGGCTTCGTTGGTCGGCAGGAAACCGTCCTGGGCGGCGCGGGTGATTTGGCCATGCAGGGCTTCGAGCAGGAAGCGTACGTCCTTGGCCTTGGCTTCGGTCTGGATCGGTGAAGGAGGGTTGTTGACCGGGATTGACTCGCCCTGGGCAGCAAGGGCCTCCAGCTCGGTAATCCGCGCCTTGAGGTTGGAGCTGGTTTTTTCCAGGTTGAGCAGGCGCTGACAGACGTTGAGTTCCAGTCGGGTCAACAACAGCTTGAGTGCCGATGTCATCAACTGGCCGGGAAAGGTCTCGGTGATTTCGCCGCAACGGCGCAATCGGTCGTTGAGCTCAACCTTGGTGCGGGCCTTTTCCAGCTTGGTGTTTTCCACCACATGGTTCATGTAGCCAATGGCGATCAATAGTGCGATCCCGGCTACGACTAGCAGGGTGATCATGAGTGGTGTCACCGGTAAGACCTCTTATTGGGTTCGCGTTCGAAAGTAGTGGCTTGGGCTTTGATGTGCACAGGCCGCTCGACGACTTGAATCAGTTATGGCTCATATAGGTATCGGCCGTTGTACTGCTTATATAAATGGTGGCCAATAGATTTCGAATTGCCATCATCCTGACAGCATGACTATAGCGCCTTGATGGAGGTCGGAAAATAGGCGTCAAAGGCCTGGCTACGCAAAAGCCTGAAACCTGTCTGAAAGCAGGGCGAAGTCATTGATTTAAATAAATTTATAACTGGGGGTTGACGACCCCTCAATCCATCCATAGAATGCGCGCCACTTACAGCGTAAAGCACACAGCGAAACGCGGTAGGGAGTGAATGTTGTACGTGTGTCCCCTTCGTCTAGTGGCCTAGGACACCGCCCTTTCACGGCGGTAACAGGGGTTCGAGTCCCCTAGGGGACGCCAATGCGGGAATAGCTCAGTTGGTAGAGCACGACCTTGCCAAGGTCGGGGTCGCGAGTTCGAGTCTCGTTTCCCGCTCCATTTTTAAACAGCGTTGCTTTCGGGCGGCGTTGAGTGAAACCAGAACCGACATCTTCGGATGCGGATTTGGGCACTGAAATACACACCATGTGTTTCAGTTAGCGTGTCCCCTTCGTCTAGTGGCCTAGGACACCGCCCTTTCACGGCGGTAACAGGGGTTCGAGTCCCCTAGGGGACGCCATTTGCGGGAATAGCTCAGTTGGTAGAGCACGACCTTGCCAAGGTCGGGGTCGCGAGTTCGAGTCTCGTTTCCCGCTCCATATTTAACAAAAACGCCGCTCAGTAATGAGCGGCGTTTTTGTTTGTGCGTTGTTTGGCATTCATGCTGAAAAAAGGCCCGCCAGTCAGACTGCGCGGGCCTTTTACGTCTGATGTTTTTACATCGACAGGATCAGACGCCCGGCAAACAGGATCAGAATCACCCCCATTGTTCGTTCAAACCAATGGCCCAGGCGCATGAACAGCACTCGCACCCGGGCACTGGAAAAGAACAGCGCGACGATCACAAACCACAATGCATTCACAAAACACATCCAGACCCCATAAAGCGCCTGGACTTTCAGTGGCGTGGTGGCGCTGATGACTGTGGTGAATATCGCCAGGAAAAACAGTGTCGCCTTGGGATTGGTCGCGTTGGTCAGAAACCCGGTAGTAAATGCCTTCAACAGCGTTTGTTCGGCGAGGGGCTCGTCCGAACCTTTATCACCCTCAAGCGCGGATTGGGGTTGGCTGCGCAACAGGCTGACACCGAGGTACAAAATGTAGGCGCCGCCCGCGACCTTGGCTACCGTCATCAGCCAAGGCGTTGTATGCATCAGCGCGCCGACCCCAAGCACCGTGTACAGCACGTGCACGGAAATCCCCGCGCCGATGCCCAGCGCCGTGCAGATGCCCACCCACCGGCCGAAACGCACGCTCTGACGAATGGTTACGGCGAAATCCGGTCCGGGTGCGACCACGGCCAGAAAATGAATAGTCGCCAGCGCCAGAAATTCGCCCAGGTAATTCGAAAGCATCTCAACTCCAGAAGGTAAGGGGTGAAGCATTGCCGCGGTAACCGACAAAGAACGAAAGACTCAGTCGCGGATCCGCCACGCCCGGTGTCACCGAGTGCATGCGACGCGAATTGAACATGATGAAATCGCCTGGCTCAGGACGTATCTCCAGGGCCGGTGGGCCCAGCAGCGCGGGATCGATGCCATAACTGTCGCCGCGCATATCGTCGAACTGATCCGGCGAAATGTCGTCGTCCCACACCTGAAGCACACCGCCCTCGGTCGGCATGTTCAGGTAAACATTGCAGGCGAACTGTGCCTCCAGGCTTCTGGCCTGATAGCTGTCCGGGGCGTCCTTGGCGAAAATGTCGTGGTGGGCGAGGAAGCACACCCCCGGCTTCACCACCCGTGAGAGCCCGACATACATTTTGCGACCGTAGAGGTTTTCCAGGTGCGCACCCGCCGGCCAGGATTCGTCGAGCATGCAGCGCAGGGTGTCGACCGGGGACGAATAGGGCGCGCAACGGTTACGCAATTCCGCAATGTTGTGCGTGGCCCGTTCGAAGTAGTCCTCGATCAGCAGCGGCCGGTTCTCCGCTTCATAAAACGCCATGCCGATACGGCCGATGCTCGGCGCATTGATATAGCCTTCGAAGCCCGGGGCAAGGATCTTGTCGCCAATCTGAATCGCCAGCGGCGGGGGCAACAAGCCTTTGAGGCGAATGGCGAGGACTTCTTCAGTGACCAGTTTTTTTATGCACGTCTCATCGAGACGCTCGACGTCAAGCATCATGTCTCAGGTCCCTCTATCAGATAGTCAACATCACCGGCGAACACGGGCTCTGCGGCGTCGGGCGATGACGGTGCCGGCATCGCCCAAATGCTCAATCCACGTTGTAGTGGACTGATAGCGTTCCCTTCTTCAATGAAAGGGACGCGATCGTGACCGTGCCAAGCTCCTTGAGGCTGCGTACATGGGTGCCGCCGCAGCCGTAGGCGGGCAGTTCACCGAAACCGATTTCCCGGGCGCCTTCGCGCAACGACGTCAGACGCGGAAAATCCTGGGTAACCCACTGCTCGAGGCCGAGCTGAATGGTTTGGGTATCAACGTCCTGTGCGCATTCCAGTGCCTTGAACTGCACGCGGCCTTCGCTCGGCCAGTGATGCGCCTTGATTGGCATCCAGCCCTTGGCCTGGACGAAGTGGCCGATCAGATGCCCGGCTGAATGCATGCGTGTATTGAACTGACGACGCTCTGCGTCCACCCGAATCAGAGTCATACCGGGTTTTACCGGTTGGTCGACGAAATGAATGATCCGGTCAGGATCCTGAACGACGCGCAGTACCTGGCTATCACCGATCCAGCCCGTATCAAAGGGCTGTCCGCCCCCTTGGGGGTGAAACAAAGTCGCGCGCAGCACCACCGCATATTCGTTCTCGCAGGGCGTGCAATCCAAGACTTCCACATTGGCCTTGAGGTCATCACTATGGAAAAAGAGGCGTAGCGTCATATTCCATGCCCTTATTAAAGTTTCTAGTTTTATTATATGAAGCATGGAATTGCGTGATAATCCGTTCAAACATCAAAGGACTGTTGCGCTGTGAGCATAAATCTTCCGCTACCGCTGCTCGGTGAAATGGCGATTTTCGTCAAGGTGGTCGAGACCGGCAGCTTTTCCGAAGCGGCCCGCCAACTGGGTGCTTCGCCTTCTGCAGTCAGTCGCAGCATTTCACGTCTGGAGAAGGCGCTGGCCACGCGTCTGCTGCAACGTACCACGCGTAAATTGCGCTTGAGCGACGGGGGCGAAGAGGTGTTCAAGCGCTGCCAGGAAATGGTCAATGCCGCCCGGTCAGTGATGGAAATCAGTGGTCAGTTCACCGGCGAACCCGAGGGGCTGGTGCGTATCAGCGTTCCGAAAGCAGTAGGCCGGATCGTGATTCACCCGCATATGCCGGAGTTTTTGCGCCGTTATCCCAAAGTGGACGTGGAGCTGTTACTTGAGGACCGACAGGTCGATTTGATCGACGACAACGTCGACCTGGCGATTCGCATCACCGACCGGCCGCCGGCGGGACTGGTAGGACGACAGTTGCTGACCATCGACCATTTGCTCTGCGCGACACCGCAGTATCTGGCGGAACACGGTACGCCGACTCACCCCCATGACTTGCTCAATCACAGTTGCATTTACCTGGGCGAAACCCCGAGCGATGCGCGCTGGAAATTCAAGAAGGGCAGCAAATCGGTGACCGTCGGTGTGCGGGGGCGTTATGCCGCCAATCATACCGGCGTGCGTTTTGGCGCGGTGTTGCAGCATATCGGCATTGGCAGCTTGCCCTATTTCACTGCGCGCCATGCCTTGGAGAAAGGGTTGATGGTGCAGGTGCTTCCAGACTGGACCTTTCTGGCCTCCTACCACGGAGGTGCCTGGTTGCTGCATTCACCAACCCGGTATTTGCCTCCCAAGCTACGGGTGTTGATTGATTACCTGGTGGCGTGTCTGGAGAGGGAGCCGACGCTGGGCAAGCCGGTTAAGTCCAATGGTCCGGTTTGGTCCTCATCGGAATATGAACTGCCGGAGAGTGACGGCTTGTACTGAGCGCAAAAAAAAGGCCCGCATGTTCAACCATTCGGGCCTTTTGCGTTACTGATCCGGGATCAGTGCTTGGCGTCGTCGTTCGACATCGCCAGCAGTTGTTTTTCCTGGTTCCAGTCAAACGGCTCGTCATTCTGTTCAGCTTCGAAGCGGCGTTCTTCCAGCGCCTGATACAGATCGATTTCATCATCGGGCATGTAATGCAGGCAGTCACCGGCGAAGTACCACAGTAGGTCACGCGGGACCAGGTGGGCAATTTGCGGGTAGCGTGTGATGACCTGGCAGAGAATGTCCTGGCCCAGGTATTGGCTTTCGATCGGATCGACCGGCAGCAACGCACGCAGTTCGTCAAAGCGCTCCAGGAACAAGGCATGGCTTTCTTCGGGAACCTGTTCGGCCTCACCCACGGCGACCAGGATGCTGCGCAAGTGGTCAAGCAAGACGAGATGGTCGGCAACGACGTTGGACACGAGATAAGTCCTCAAGAGCAAAACGGGCGCGGGAGTATAAAGCCCCTGCGTCCGTTTTGCATGGGTGCACTGGATCAGCGGACCTTTCCTTGCGCCAGCGCCAACTCTTCTTTATCGAAATCATCGACATCAATCACCTTGCGCCGCGCCGCTTCGGCGGTCCGCAGGGTCTGCGCTTCCACTGCCTGCAATACACCGGCCTCCAGCGCTGCATCGATGATGTGTTCCCCGGCATCCGGTTTGAGCTGGCCACTTTTGAGCGCCAGGTGCAGTTTTTTCTGCAAGGGCTGCGCTGCGTTCAGCAAATTGCAGGCATGTTGCAAAGCCCCGACGGCGTCATTGGCCGATTGCGGTCGATAGCAACCGCCCAGCAACTCTTCGAGTGTCGGGTCGCCCTTGGCGCGGCCAATCACGGCGGCCACTTCGGCACCGAGTGAGTCCGATGGCCCTTTGTGTCGGCGACCGAGCGGGAACACGATGACCCGCAACAGGCAACCCAGCACCTTGTTCGGGAAATTGGTCAGCAGTTCATCCAGCGCTCGTTCCGACTGGCCAAGGCTTTCTTCCATGGCCCAGGTAAACAGCGGCGCCATGTGCTCCGGTGAATCGAGATCGTGGTAACGCTTGAGGGAGGCAGAGGCGAGGTAGAGGTTGCTGAGAACATCCCCCAGGCGTGCTGACAGGCGTTCGCGACGTTTCAATTCGCCACCCAGCAGCATCATGCTCAGGTCCGCCAGCAGGGCGAACGCCGCGGCCTGGCGGTTGAGCGCCCGGAAGTAACCCTGACTGAGCTTGTTACCCGGTGTGTGTTCGAAGTGCCCCAAACCCAGGTTCAGCACCAGCGTGCTGGCGGCGTTGCTCACGGCAAAACCGATGTGCTTGAGCAGCAAACCGTCGAACTCGATGAGTGCCTGGTCCTTGTCTTCGCGGCCAGCCAGGGCCATTTCCTTGAGCACGAAGGGATGGCAGCGAATCGCGCCCTGGCCGAAGATCATCAGGTTGCGCGAGAGAATGTTCGCGCCTTCCACGGTGATGAAAATCGGCGCGCCATTCCAGCTGCGACCGAGATAGTTGTTCGGCCCCATGATGATGGCTTTACCGCCGTGAACATCCATCGCGTGGCTGATGCACTCGCGGCCGCGCTCGGTAAGGTGGTACTTGAGAATCGCCGAAAGTACCGACGGTTTCTCACCCAGGTCCACCGCGTTGGCGGTCAGCATTCGCGCCGCGTCCATCATCCAGGCGTTGCCGCCGATACGCGCCATGGCTTCCTGGATCCCTTCGAACGCCGACAGTGGCACGTTGAATTGTTCGCGAATCTGGGCGTATTGACCGGTCACCAGGCTGGTGTATTTGGCCGCACCAGTACCGACAGCCGGCAATGAAATCGAGCGCCCGACCGACAGGCAATTCATCAGCATCATCCAGCCTTTGCCGAGCATTTCCTGGCCGCCAATGAGGAAGTCGAGCGGCACGAACACGTCCTTGCCGGAGTTCGGGCCGTTCATGAACGCGGCACCCAGCGGCAAGTGACGGCGGCCGATTTCAACACCGGCCGTATCGGTCGGAATCAGCGCCAGGCTGATGCCCAGGTCTTCCTCATCACCCAGCAAATGATCCGGGTCATAGGCCTTAAAGGCGAGGCCAAGCAGGGTGGCCACCGGGCCAAGGGTGATGTAGCGCTTTTCCCAGTTCAGGCGCAGGCCGAGGGTTTCCTTGCCTTCCCATTCACCTTTGCAAATCACCCCGGTGTCCGGCATTGCCCCGGCGTCGGAGCCGGCCAGCGGGCCGGTCAATGCGAAGCAGGGAATGTCGTCACCGCTGGCCAGTCGAGGCAGGTAATGGTTGCGTTGTTCGTCGGTGCCGTAATGCAGCAGCAGTTCGGCGGGGCCGAGGGAGTTGGGGACCATCACGGTGGACGCGAGGTCGCCGCTGCGGGTCGCCAGTTTCATGGCGACCTGTGAGTGGGCATAGGCAGAGAAGCCTTTGCCGCCGAACTCTTTGGGAATGATCAGCGCGAAGAAACCGTTGTCCTTGATGTGCGTCCAGGCTTCGGCGGGCAGGTCCATGTCTTGCCCGATTTGCCAGTCGGTGACCATGGCGCAGAGCTCTTCGGTCGGGCCGTCAATGAAGGCCTGTTCTTCTTCGCTCAGTTGGGCTTTGGGATAGGACAGCAGTTTGTCCCAGTCGGGGCGACCGCTGAACAGTTCGCCGTCCCACCACACAGTGCCGGCATCGATGGCGTCGCGTTCGGTTTGTGACATCGGCGGCAGGGTTTTCTGGAACCAGTTGAACAGCGGCGCGCTGAAGAACTTGCGACGCAGGTCGGGCAGCAACAATGGCGCCGCAACGGCTGCGATCAACACCCAGTACAACAGCAGCAGCCAACCGGGCGCGCGGCTGAAAGCCCCCATTGCCACCACGTAAACGGCAACGATGCAAAGAGCGGGCAGGGGAGCGATGCGACGGTGGGCTAACCAGGCAATCCCGACAACCAGAACCAGTATCCACAACAGCAGCATATTTAATCCTCCATGAACCAGGGTAAAACCAACCTTCAGAGCTTAGACGGCATCCGTCAAACAGGGTGGTCAGAGCGATGTGATTGAAATCGTGGGAAACCTTGGATGAGATTTGTAGGCTCGGTTGGCAACACGCTCGGGAAATCGTTCGTTTCCTACGCGGCAATGCGCCCATGTTTGGCCGAAACGTCGTTATCTCTGTGCTGAACCTGTCGTTAGACTCGGGGCTTCCCCAGGAGATTATTCTCATGCACGAGTACTTGAGTCCCGGCCGCTTCATCGATAGTGACCACCCTTCGGTGGTGGAGTTCGCCGAACACCATCGCGGCAGCCGTCGAGATCCGGTCGAGCAGGCGATCGGCCTTTATTACGCGGTACGCGAGGCCGTGCGCTACAACCCCTACACGTTCAGCCGCGACCCGCAGACCCTGCGCGGCAGTTATGCGCTGACCACCGGGGAAAGCTATTGCGTGCCCAAAGCCACATTGCTGGCCGGCGCCGCGCGACATTGCGGGATCCCGGCGCGGATCGGTCTGGCCGATGTTCGCAATCACCTGTCGACGCCACGTTTGCTCGAATTGCTCAAGAGCGATGTATTTGCGATGCACGGCTATACGGAGCTGTATCTGAATGGCCGCTGGGTGAAGGCGACCCCGGCGTTCAATCAAAAACTCTGTGGCCTGTTCAATGTCGCACCGCTGGAATTCGATGGGATCAACGACAGTGTCTTTCATCCGTTCAATCGCGATGGCGCGCAGTTGATGGAGTATCTGGTCGATCACGGTCAGTTCACCGATGTACCCGAAGCGTTCTTTTTCGAGCATCTGAAAAAGTGCTATCCGCATCTGTTCAGCGAGCAGCTGCCCGTGCTGCTGGGGGATATGCAGAGCGATTTGAGTCGCGCCTGATCCGGCGTATGCTGCCTGCCCACTTGTCGAAAAAGAGGCGGTCATGCTGAAGATCTGGGGTCGGAAAAACTCGTCGAATGTCAAAAAGCCATTGTGGGCCGCCGAAGAGCTGGGGTTGGCCTATGAGGCTATCGATGCGGGTGGCGCCTTTGGTGTTGTCGATACGCCGCAGTATCGGGCGATGAATCCCAATGGTCGCGTGCCGGTGATCGAAGACGACGGTTTTGTGCTGTGGGAATCCAACGCCATCGTGCGTTACCTCATGGCCCTTCATGCCAACGGCAGCGCTTGGTATCCGGCGGATATTAAAGCCCGCTTCACGGCTGAAAAGTGGATGGACTGGACCACTTCAAGTTTGGCTGGCCCGTTCCGCACCGTATTCTGGGGCGTGTTGCGCACCCCGGCAGACCAGCAGGACTGGTCGGCCATCAACGCCGCTATCAAGGAATGCGAGGATTTGCTGTCGATGGCCAATCAGGCATTGGCCGCCCAGCCCTACCTGTCCGGCGATGAAATCGGCATGGGCGACATCCCGCTCGGCAGTTTTATTTATGCCTGGTTCGAGATGCCGATCGAGCGCGCACCGCAGCCGCACCTGGAAGCCTGGTATGCCCGGTTGAGACAGCGTCCGGCGTATCAAAAAGCCGTTATGACTGCTTTGACTTAATACTCACTATCGACAAGCTTGACTGTACTTGTGTGGCGACGACAAGCACCATTGCGCTCACGCGCCGTGGTTGCAGTCGCCGCCGCCGGCCGTCTTTTATTCCTTTCTTCCTTCTTGGTGCGTAATCCGATATGAGTTCCGCTCTGTCCATCCGGCAGCTAACCAAAACCTACGGCAACGGTTTCCAGGCCCTGAGTGGTATCGATCTGGACGTCGCCGAAGGTGACTTCTTCGCCTTGCTCGGCCCTAACGGCGCCGGCAAATCCACGACCATCGGCATTCTCTCGACCCTGGTGAACAAGACCAGCGGAACGGTGAATATCTTCGGTCACGACCTGGACAAGAACCCTGCGCAGCTCAAGCGTTCCATCGGCGTGGTGCCCCAGGAATTCAACTTCAACCAGTTCGAAAAGACTTTCGATATCGTCGTGACCCAGGCCGGTTACTACGGCATCCCGGCGAAAATCGCCAAGGAGCGCGCCGAGCAATACCTGACCCAGCTGGGGCTGTGGGACAAACGCGACACGCCGTCACGCTCGCTGTCCGGCGGTATGAAGCGTCGCTTGATGATCGCTCGTGCGCTGGTTCATGAACCGCGCCTGCTGATCCTCGACGAACCAACGGCAGGTGTGGACATTGAACTGCGTCGCTCGATGTGGACCTTCCTTACCGAGCTGAACCAGAAAGGCATCACCATCATCCTCACCACGCACTACCTGGAAGAGGCTGAGCTGCTGTGCCGCAACATCGGCATCATCGACCACGGCACCATCGTCGAGAACACCAGCATGAAACAGTTGCTCAGCCAACTGCATGTGGAAACGTTCCTGCTCGATACCAAAAACACGTTGACCAGTGCGCCGCAGTTGCTCGGCTACCCGACCAGGCTGATCGACAGCCACACCATGGAAGTCCAGGTCGACAAAGCCATGGGCATCACCGCGTTGTTCACTCAATTGGCGCAGCAAAACATTGAAGTACTGAGCCTGCGTAACAAAACCAATCGCCTCGAGGAGTTGTTCGTGTCTCTGGTGGAGAAAAATCTGTCGAAGGTGGCGGTATGAGTTCCGAGCTGCAACCCAACCTCGTTGCCCTCAATACCATCGTTTACCGTGAGGTCCGGCGCTTTACCCGGATCTGGCCGCAGACGCTGCTGCCACCGGCGATCACCATGGTTTTGTACTTCGTGATCTTCGGCAATCTGATCGGTCGCCAGATCGGTGACATGGGTGGCTTCACTTACATGGAGTACATCGTGCCGGGGCTGATCATGATGTCGGTGATCACCAACTCCTACGGCAACGTGGTGTCGAGTTTCTTCGGCAGCAAGTTCCAGCGTTCCATTGAGGAACTGATGGTGTCGCCGGTGTCACCGCATACGATTCTGATCGGCTACACCCTGGGAGGTGTACTGCGCGGGTTGATGGTCGGGGTCATCGTGACGTTGCTGTCGCTGTTCTTCACGGATTTGCAGGTGCATCACCTGGGCGTGACCGTTCTGGTGGTGGTGCTGACGGCGACGATTTTCTCGCTGCTGGGTTTCATCAACGCAGTGTTTGCCCGCAATTTCGATGATATCTCGATCATCCCGACATTCGTGCTGACACCGCTGACTTACCTGGGCGGGGTGTTTTACTCGATTTCCCTGTTGCCGCCGTTCTGGCAGACCGTATCCCTGGCGAACCCGGTGCTGCACATGGTCAACGCATTCCGTTACGGCATCCTCGGCGTTTCGGACATCCGGATCAGCATTGCGATCACCTTCATGCTGGTGGCGACCATCGTGTTGTACATCGGTTGCGCGAGGCTGCTGGTCAGCGGTCGCGGTATGCGTACCTAAGAGAGACCGAGTCGCCTTCAATCGCGAGCAGGCTCGCTCCCACAGGAGATCTTCAGTGCGACATAAATCCAGTGTGGGAGATTCTATGTTGCAGGGGAACCCTGCAGCCGTAAATTCGGCTGGTATTCGCTCTGGTTTTTCATGAGGGCGAATGCCACCCGACACAG
>NZ_JAVDUA010000047.1:0-26933 GCF_031456105.1 Pseudomonas sp. BE134
ACTACGAAGCCTTGCTGCCATGGAACTGCTCGCCAGAGATGCCACGGTAAACATAAAGCCCACTTCTTAGAAGGTGGGGTTTATGGATCGCATACGTTTGTTCATACCCTATCCACGAGAGTTACCAATGCATCCGTATCCCATAACCCGCTTCGGCGTCAAAACCCAAGGCAGGAGCCGTATGCGGTAATTCTGCATGTACGGATCTGTGCGGGGGGTGGCAGGTGACTGCCATTCCTACCGCGACCGAATCACCGTGGAATAGGTGGCCGGATGTTCATGGAATCAGTGGCCAGATGGCCGTGGAATACGCAGCCAAAGCCTGATTTTTGGCAGGTCACCGATTTTTTGAGCGCCCAATGAAGGGGGATCAAAACATCGGTGACTACTTCAGACCTTCCTTAGGTCGGCTACGTCATTTTGTTTAAATTTTCTTAGCTTGGAATCCAGTTTATGTGTTAAAAACGAATTGTTTATTGAGGAAATAACCGATTATTGCGACAAAAACCACCGACACCAATACTCCAACTACGTAGTGCAAGCCTAGCAATTCGCTGCTGAACACGCACCCCCAAGAAATCATTAGGCCCACTAAGCTGACTATGAAAAATTTTGAGTAACCTGCAAATGATGTTCTTTTTCGGAAGGTCCACGTCGAATTAAGTAGATAAGATGCAATGTTTGCTACCAAAAAAGCTACAGCATTGGCCGACGGGGGCTGAGTAGATAGCTTTTCAACTAACAAAAAAACAATGCATAAATGTATGGCTGTATTAAAAATCCCGACGCAGGCAAATCTTAAAAACCTATGAAGCTGCTGGTTATAAATCACAACGAGTAACCTTGGTTTGTACTGACCGAATTATGTAAGCTGGGCGCCGTTTTGATTCCAGGTAGGTTCGACCTACATATTCGCCAAGTATGCCCATCCCTATCATTTGTAACCCTGACATGAATAGGATTATCGAGGCCAGCGAAGCGTAGCCGGGGACTTCGACACCTAAGGTTAGTGTGCGAACTACAATGATTCCTCCGTAAATGAAGGAGCAAAGCGCTACTAATAATCCTATATACGTCCATATCTTAAGCGGGACGATAGAGAAAGAGGTGATGCCTTCCAAGGCAAGGTTCCATAGTTTCCAGCCGGAAAACTTGGTATCTCCCAGTGTTCTTTTCGGCCTGGTATAATCAATGCTAGTGGTGCGAAATCCAGCCCAGGCAAAAAGACCTTTCATAAAACGGCGATGCTCTGGAAGTGACTTCAGCACGTCTATGACCTTGCGGTCCATCAACCTGAAATCACCGACATTGTGAGGTATCTCTACGTCTGAAAATCTATTAATAACAGAATAAAAAGCACCGGCGGTTGTTCTCTTCATTAAGCTGTCACTTGAGCGATCTACTCGCCTAGCGAGCACCACGTCATAGCCTTCTTCCCATTTCTCCAGCAATTGGCCAATCACTTGAGGGGGATCTTGCAGGTCTGCGTCCAACGGAATAATCGCATCACCTCTTGCCTGCTCAATACCTGCCGATAATGCAGCTTCCTTGCCAAAGTTACGTGATAAATCGACAATAACTAACTCAAAGCTCTTAGATGCACTAAAATTTAACTTTTCCAATGTTGAATCACTGCTGCCATCGTTGATTGCGACGATTTCCCAACGATAATGCTGCGTGTCAATATGACGAGTTATTTCGGCTAAGGTAGCTTCGATATTGGCTTCTTCGTTATAAAAAGGAATAACTAGGGATATTAGCTTTCTGTTCTGCATATTTACCCTTATATCTCCTGCTGGCATGAGTTGCCTCCCTTTTATGGTGCGCTAAGGCGCAGTTTGCAATTGAAGTATTGGCTGACCTGAGGCAAGTTGCTTGCAACCCAATCTTCGCGGTTGTTTAATAGTCGAATATCGCTATTGCTCGGGATAATCTGAATTGAAAGCCCTTCCTTGCACTCATTTGAATTCTGTTTTTCCATAATAAAATCTATGCGTCTAGAAACTTGTCTTGAGTAGTCGAGGTATTCGGAAAAAACTTGAGCTGCTAGCCCTATACTCACAATTCCAAGGCAGATAGTTACCGCCTGCGCCCATCGTATAGGTAATTGTTGCAATAGTTCGTACGCGAACCTCACGATCAGTATTATCAGTATGGTCCAAGCAAGGGTAAAGGCTCGCGGCTCTATATACGGGGCTTTTACGACGGATGCGATACAGAGCGCAGCAGGCACTAATAGTAAGTAAAATCTAGCTGGCTGGCGCCAAGATTTAGTCTTTAAAAAGAGACTGATCAGCAGCACCGTGATCAGAGCGCCTAGAAGCGGAGCTGATACAGCTACAAAGGCATGTGATACAGCCAATATTTGCTGGAGAAAATAATCAAGCGAAGGAGGCGGAATGTTCAACGCGCTGATGTAATAGGCCGTCCTCGTATGAGTAGAGGGTGCAATCATCAGAAGTGCCCAACCCAGTAGATAGATCAGAACCATCAAGCCCAACTGTATTCGAAACTCAGTTTTTTCCTTAAAGTGCAGGCATGTGATGAGTGCCATATAAGGAAGAAGTGCTGGAGGTACATTCTCGAAGGATAGTCCGCAAAGCAGCCCTAGCAGTACAAGTAATGCCGTGCTAGGCCAGGTGCTGAGTAGTAGTTGGCAAGCTCGTGATGAATAAAAGGGTAGTAGCAGTAGTAGAGTCATGACCAGTGGTTGGAGATAACCTGCTGCTGTGGTTCGCCAGAAAAAAATCTCTAATCGTGGCCATAGCAAAAAAAATGCAGCAATCACCAGTAAGCTCGATAGCATCAGTGTATTGCGGTTCCATTTTTCCTGAGGAGTGGCAAACAGAGCCAATAGAAATGCAAGTAAGGACATGAAGATCAAATTCGCAATAGAAAACCAAACTCTTGGCATCGCCATCCAGAAGATAGCCAGCTGCTCACCCAGCCGGGCATTCCAGTGCGTCGATTGTAGTATGGATCTTTCAATTGCCCAACTTGCACGTTCGAAAATACTGGCATTAGTGAACGGCTTGCTCAGGGCGTAATCTTCTCCATTTGTTGGTGAAATTGAGAAAGTCAATGCGCTGAGCAACATTAGCAGAGTGAATAAAACAAATATCCATAACTCCATGCTCATTGCTATATTTTGCTTAGTAAAGTCCTGATGCTCGACTATGCTAGATTCTTTCATGCCTTTTCCCGATTTCGAGCCAAAATTATTTTCATTTTCTAGTGTAACTTACGAGGCGGTATCCGCATCTATATAAACGTCGTTAAAAGAAGGCAAGCTTCATTTGGGCCGTTCAGATGCTCTTCGGTAAGCAACTTTATTTTCACGTATATCGACAGCACCCACGTAAACGACAACCTATTGGTTTACCCTTTGTAAAACGTGTGATAGCCTGCGCAGCTTAGAAATTCGTGCACGCGGTTGGCCTCAGTGCGGGGATTTTCCAAGATCTCAGCCGGCTTTTTTTGAGTTGCTTTCGGATTGTATTTCCAATTTGTGCCATTCGTTCCGCGCACGTTGATCGAATTCAAAGCTATAGGTCATCCGGCGGCACCTTGACGCGCTGCGGTGAAGTCAAACGTTCGAGTACGGTGTTTATGAGGGTCCTATCTTCTTCTGCCATGAGAACAGGTCGGAATGGGAGCTGGCCACGCTCTGCAACGTATTGTAGGGCTTGACGCATGAGTTCATGAGTTCAGAAGGCGTGACACCCAAGCGTTCCAGTTCGCGATAAGCGCGGTTTTTCAGATCGTCGTCCACACGAACATTGATTGAGGCCATTTTGCGCATTCCTGTAAAGACATCTGTCATTACAATGGCATTGCAGCAGTAATTTTTCAAGGTTAACGAAGCGGATGAATGGTAGAAGTGGATGCGCTCCGGGTTGAGTCAAACACTTGCAAAGGTGTGACTTCGTTGTCGATAATGTCAGATGAGGCCCCATTCGGCGAGCTATATGATCTGCGGAGAGGGCTGTATGCAACGGCTATTAACGCGTCTCGATCTTTATAGGAGATCCAATTCGTATGGCTAGGTGAGGTTTGGCTGCGTAACGATTCTGTGATCATAGCATGCCCTATGAGCCAAGATAGTTGCAATTGTCCGTGAAAAAATGTGCCGTTCGTGGTAATTTCGCGGCCCAGCTGGTGACGCTGTTTGCACTGTCTAACCTGTGGATGGTGCGTAGGCGTTTACTGGCGAGTGCAGGAGAGGTGCATCAGTTAATGTGGGTAGGTGTCCGCAGCGAGGTGGCTGCACGGGCCAAAACCACAGAGGTGAGTGGGTGATCTAAGCATTTTAGATTGATTCGCCGTTTTCAAAATGGGCGGCGCCTGAGGTATGCCGGATATATAGCTACTTCGCCTCCCCTTTAGGCATGCTGATGTCATTATTAGCATGTTTCGAGCGCTCTAAAATAATTTCAATGGTGAGGTCGTAATGGGCGCAGAACGTATTCATGGGCCTGATGTATTGAGGGGGATCGCGGCTATAGGCGTCGTGTTCTTTCACGTACTTTATCTGTCTGGGATCCCTATTCATTCGGTTGGGATGGCTTTAGTCGGTCGTTTCGATTTTTTTGTACGAATTTTCTTTGTGCTCAGTGCATTTTCGATGGCTCATGCTTACTACAGTCGGCTGACTGGCATTGAGGCTATGCGAAACTTTTACCTGAAGCGTTTTTTCAGGATTGCTCCGTTGTTCTACTTCGTTCTGCTGTTTGGCGTGCTTTATACGATAGTCATGGGGCGCAGCGTCCCTGGCGGTTTCGACTTGTTGCTGACTACGAGTTTTCTGTTCCCCTTTGTGCCAGGCAAGCATGATGGATTGATTGGGGGGGGGCTGGTCTATCGGCGTAGAATGGATTTTTTACGCGTTTTTCCCTTTTTTGATAGCATTGATTAGGGGGTGGCGTAGCGCATTGGCGGCATGGCTTCTGTTGTGTACGATTGCAGTTATGGGGCGGTCTTACTTTACCCAATTTGTTGGCGGGGAACTGCGCGTATTTGGATTACTATATTTCCTTTCTCATGCGCAGTATTTTGTTGTTGGGTTATTTATTTTTCATATTCGCAACCGTTTTCCGATACATTCTCGGAGCATTGGTGTCCAGCAAGTTAGTGGTGTAATATTTTCATTGACTTTAATAGCAACCATTTTGTGGTTCCAAATGCAGAGTTCTTTACCGGAAGAGATACTTCTTTCGCTGGCATCTCTGGTAATGGTTTTTTTAGCAACGGTGGGTTTTCCGATTTGGCTCGACAATAAGGTGACTCGGTGGTTTGGCTTGATCAGCTACAGTATTTATCTGGTTCAGTTTCCTATTATTCAGATACTTAGTGAACATGGCATTTATGCATTTGTTATGTCCACTGTCGGGAGCGGGCTTGCGGGATTTTTTTGTGCCAGTCTAATGACCATGACCATGATCATTATTGTTTCCGCTTTCACCTATCAGTTTGTCGAAAAGCCCGGGCAACAGTTATTTTTTAGGTTGCGCGGACAGGGTGAGAGAGTGGCCTCTGCTGTTTTATAGAGCTTCTCCCGATCAACGGCTTCTCGAGAGTTTGTCCGTTGGTCTTGCTCCAGTTGATGAGCGCAGAGTATTTGAGTAGGCGGATTTTCGCGGTAACGTCAGGATGTTCTTGTACATGCCAACGTATTCAATCACTTAAATCAGCGTCTTCCCGTTGAGCTGTGGTAGTAAGGCAAGGTATAGGGGGGGGGCATCGGCTCAGTGGGTCTGTCATAAATTTAGTGGTCGGGCATAACATGTTGAAGAGGTGCATGTATATCGACCAAAGAAACTGGCCCGAGAGGCCCCGCGTGGCCCTTCCATCCATTCCCAAAGAGCTTATTGACCAGTTCGTCAGCGGCCTAATGAGTGCCAAGGCTATTGATGATGCTTCAATGGCGTTCAAAGAGGCACTGATTGAACGAGCCTTGGGTGCCGAACTTGGCTACTACCTTGGCTATCATCATGGCGAGTAGCGCCCAGAGCAATCGAGCAATCGAGCAACCAGCGTAACGGTAAATGCAGCAAGACCGTACTGGGCGATGACGGCCCGCCGCTCCTGGACATTCCCAGAGACCGCGATGGTAGCTTTGCTCCAATCCTGATTCCCAAGCACGAGCGACGCTTTAAAGGCTTCGATGACAAGATCGTTGCCATGTATGCCCGCGGCATTAGCGTTCGCGAGATTCGGGCATTTCTCTCGGAGCCATACGGGACAGGCGTTTCCCATGACTTCATCAGCTCCGTCACCGATGATGTTTTGGAAGAAGTCTGCACTTGGTAGCAACGCCCACTTGAACCGTATGCGAGTAAGGGGCCGGTGAACACACCTTCCGAGCCCTGCCAATAAGGGTGATTGTGTCCGCGTATTTTTAAGCGGACGCAATTACCCTTAACGTCAGGATCGCCATGCGCCAACGTAAGTCCTACCCGAAATCCTTCAAAAACCAAGTCGTCCAGGAATGCGCGCAGCCCGGCGTTTCCGTGGCGGCTATTGCGATCAGGCACGGGATCAACCCTAATGTCGTTCGCCGGTGGATACCGCTTTATCGTGACCAGCAGGCCGTCGCGCTACCGGCTTTTATTCCTATGAAAGTCACGCCGGTCGAACCAAAACAAAAGATTGGAGTGTCGGCGATCATTGAGCTGCCACTTGGCGAGCAATCGATCACCGTGAAGTGGCCAACTTCAGACCCTAACGGATGCGCCCGCTTTGTCCGAGGGCTTGCTCTGTGATCCGCATTGACTCCATCTGGCTCGCCACCGAGCCGATGGACATGCGAGCGGGCACCGACACCGCGCTGGCCAGGGTGATCGCACTGTGCTTATCTATTTGCCAACCGCCGCGCCACGCGCATGAAAGTTCTGGTGCATGACGGCTTCGGGATCTGGCTGGCGGCTCGGCGTTTGAACCAAGGCAAGTTCCATTGGCCGGGCATTCGCCGAGGCTCTGAAATGGAGTTGGATACCGAACAACTTCAGGCTTTGGTGTTGGGTCTGCCATGGCAACGCACCGGCTCCGGCGGTGCGATCACACTGCTTTAACGGCTGCCATTAGCCTATCGGTCTATCGTCGCGAACTGCTTGCTCTGGCAAAATCGGCGCCATGACTTCGCTTCCCAATCTCGACCACCTTACCCCTGAACAACTGCGCGCTTTGGCGGCGCAGTTGATACAGCGTGTCGAGACGCTCGACCATCAAGTCGACACACTGGGTAAGACGGTCGAGACGATGGGCAAGAAGATCAACCGCGATCAAACGGTTATCGAGAAGCTCACCCACGAGATCGCACAACTCAAGCGTTTGAAGTTTGCCAAGCGCAGCGAGCAGATGAATCCTGAGCAGGCCAGCTTGCTCGATGACCTGATCGATACCGATATCGCGGCGATTGAAGCAGAGCTTCAAGCCTTGCAAACAGTGTTGGCTCCGACCGAGAAAAAGCAAAAGCCCAAGCGCACTGCTTTGCCGGCAGAGTTTCCACGCACGCTAATCCATCACGAACCGGACAACACTCACTGCCCATGTGGCTGCGCACTCAAGCGTATCGGTGAGGATGTCAGCGAAAAGCTGGACTACACGCCCGGCGTGTTTACCGTTGAGCGCCATATCCGTGGCAAGTGGGTCTGCGATGACTGCGAAACGCTGATCCAAGCGCCGGTTCCGGCGCAGGTCATCGACAAGGGAATCCCGACTGCCGGGTTACTTGCCCACGTCATGATCGCCAAGTTTGCCGACCATCTGCCGCTTTACCGTCAGGAATCGATCTTCGGTCGTGCCGGTTTGGCGATTCCACGTTCAACTTTGGCTCAATGGGTTGGTGTGACCGGGGTGCAGTTGCAACCTCTGGTCGATGCACTGCGCGACGTAGTGCTTGGGCAGCAGGTTATTCATGCCGATGAAACACTCGTGCAGATGCTCGTGCCGGGCTCAAAGAAAACCCACCGCTCTTATGTTTGGGCCTACGCCACCAGCCAGTTCTCGAACTTGGCAGCGGTGGTTTACGACTTCACCCCCAGCCGCGCCGGTGAGCACGCTCGCAACTTCTTGCAAGACTGGAAGGGCAAGCTGGTGTGTGATGATTTTGGTGGCTACAAGGCCAGTTTCGAACTCGGAGTGACCGAGATCGGCTGCATGGCCCATGCACGGCGCAAGTTCTTCGAATTGCACGCGACCAACAAGAGCATGCTCGCCGAGCAGGCGCTGCGCTACATCCAGTTGCTTTACGAAATCGAGCGTGAAGTGCGCGACCTGGAGCCGGATTTACGGCACCGAATACGGCAGGAAAAAGCCGTACCGGTGATGGATATGCTGCATGCCTGGATGATGGCCCAGCGTGATCTCGTGCCTGAAGGCTCGGCTATCAGCAGAGCACTGGATTACAGCCTGAAACGCTGGTCAGCGCTGTCGCGCTACCTCGATGACGGGGCCGTACCCATTGACAATAATTGGGCTGAGAACCAGATACGGCCGTGGGCTCTTGGACGCAAGAACTGGCTCTTTGCAGGGTCGTTGCGCAGCGGCAAACGGGCGGCGGCAATTATGAGCCTCATCCAGTCAGCGCGGCTGAATGGGCATGATCCGTATGCTTATTTGAAAGATGTACTCACGCGTCTGCCAACGCAGCGGGCGAGTGAGATCGAGCAATTGCTGCCGCATAACTGGCAACCGGTCTAGTTACGCAAGGCGTGATGCCCGGACGCATACGTATGCGATCCATAAACCCCACCTTCTAAGAAGTGGGCTTTATGTTTACCGTGACATCTCTGGCGAGCAGTTCCATGGCAGCAAGGCTTCGTAGTCCCCAACCGATTGGGCCTGCGGCAGTCTTTCCAGTACGTGGCGCAGCCACGTATAAGGCTCCTGGCCGTTGACCTTGGCGGTCTCGACCAAACTGTAGATCTGCGCACTGGCGGTGGCACCCTTGGGCGTGTCGCTGAACAGCCATGCCTTGCGCCCGATTACAAACGGCTTTATCGCGCGCTCCGCCGCGTTGTTGTGTACGCCCTGACAAGGCGTATGAGTTCAGTGGGTGCGAATCCCACCCGGCTACTGTCGCTCCGGCCGGAAGCACTTTGGAGCAGTTCAGGAGGCAGCGAATGGGCTGAAGTATCTGAAGAAAAGGCTTCTTTAGGAAGTCAGTGACTGTGCAGGCCGTAGCGCGCAGCGAACACCGAGCAGGCCCCGAAAAGGCTTTGCGGTAGCCGACCCGCCATAATAACGGGGAAGGTTGATAGTGCTAAGGGATCGAGCGTCAGACGAACTTGGCACTGCCGCCGGGGTAGTGGTGATGGCATGTACAGAAGAGAACTCATACGAAACAGGGGAAGCCTGCCAGGGTGAAGTGGCCGTTAGACACGGCCATACAAACAGTGCGCCCGTGAGGGAGGGCGCTGGCTCGGACAGGTGGCGGATGGGCTCGTAGTACCGTTGAGGCCGGGTAATGCCGGAGTAGGAAAGGAGCCCTGGTTCAAGAGAGGAGTACAAAGTGGTAAGAACGATGGGATTGGCTCCAAGCCTATTAACCCAGGTGAGAAATCGCGTTCGGAAACTACAGCGTGCCCTGTATGTGAAAGCTAAGACAGAGCCGGATTTTCGCTTCTACAGCCTGTGGGACAAAGTCTATCGAATCGATGTATTGGTCATCGCCTATCAACGTTGCCGCGCAAACCGAGGCAGCCACGGTGTGGATGGTCAGCGATTCGAAGACATTGAAAACATAGGGCCTATGGAGTGGCTGGCTCAGCTACGCGAGGAGCTGCGGTCGGGCGGATATCGTCCTCAGCCCCTGCGGCGGGTATGGATTCCCAAAAAGAACGGCAAACTTCGTTCCTTGGGTATTCCTTGCATTCGAGACCGCGTTGTTCAAATGGCCGTCAATCTCACACTCCAAGCAATTTTCGAAGCGGATATGCAGCCATCACAGTATGGCTTCAGACCTCGTCGAGATGCCAAGGAAGCCGTGAGACAGGTGCACCATTACACTGCGAGGGTTGGGTTGAGAGACGTTGTCGATACGGATCTTCGTGACTATTTCAATACCATTCCACACGGGCCTTTGATGAAATGTCTGGCTCGGCGTATCTCGGATGGCAGGGTGTTGCGGCTGATCAAGCAATGGCTTGAGGTGGCCGTTATCGAACTCATTGACGGTAAGCTTCGACGCACCAACGAAGCCAAGCACACGCACCGTGGCAGCGCCCAAGGATCGGTGATTTCGCCGCTGTTGGCCAATGTGTACTTCAGGCGCTTCATTCTTGCCTGGGAAAAATTTGGCTACGCCAAACGTCTGCATGCAAAGATTGTGAATTACGCGGACGATATGGTGATCTGCTGCCGCCCCGGCAGTGGAGAGCAGGCAATGGTGCTGATGAGTGGCTTGATGGCGCGGCTGGGGCTGAGCGTCAATGAAGAGAAAACGGCGCTGGTGAAACTCTCGGAACAGTCACTCGACTTTCTGGGGTACAACCTGGGCAGGCAATACGACCGTCATGGGAAAGCCTATATCGGCACTCCACCTTCGAAAGGGGCGATGAAGTCGATTATTGGAAAAATCCATGACGAAACGGCGATCAGTATGACGTGGGACGCGGTAGAGCACCGGATAGCCGAACTCAACTCGATCCTTCGAGGCTGGGCTGGCTACTTCGACCAAGGGCCTGTGCTCAAGCACTATCGAATCCTGCAACGCTATACCGAGCGCCGTATCCGACGCTGGTTGGTCAAGAAGCATAAGCGACGAGGCCGTTCTGGGTACCGTCTATACCCGGATGCGTTCCTATACGGAAAGCTAGGCCTGCATCAGTTGCCTGCGCGAATGGCCGATGTGTCGAGTGCGAAGGCATATCGATCTCGGACGAAAGCCGGATGCGTTAGTAGCGCACGTCCGGTTTGACGAGCGGGGTGTGGAAACGGAGCGCAAGCCACCGCGCCACATCCCGACTCTACCGATCGGTAAAAAAACGGCCTCCACGTAGCGCTCCAGACGGCTCCAGTTGTTGGCCAAATAATTCACGGCTTTACCCAACACACTTTGCGGCGTCACTTGGGACTGTGTTTTATCCAGCCAGCTTTTCAATTGCCCCAGGATCGGCAGGCTCTTCTCCTGACGACCGATAAAACGCTGTTCATCGCTGACATCCTTGAGTTCACGCTCGATGCTGTACAGCTTATTGATCATTGTCAGCGCGATATCGGCACGCCCGGTTTTGCCCTTGGGCTGCACTTTCTGCGCGTCGACAAACTTGCGCCGCGCATGAGTCATGCACCCCAATCGCTCAACACCGGGCTGCAATGCCAACGCGTTGTAACCCGCGTAATCTTCGGTCATCACGTAGCCGCGATAACTTTCCAGCAGGCGTAGAGGCACTTCCTGCGCACGGCTGGAGGTGTAGTCAAATAACACAACTTTTCGATCCGGCGGCCCGCTGGCTTGCACCCACATCCAGGACTGGCTGGTCGGGTCTCGATCCGGTTCTTTGAGCACCTGTACCCGAGTTTCATCGCAGTGAACCACGGGACTTTCCAGTAGCCGGTCACGCATCAAATTGAGCAGCGGCTGAAAGTGTTCGCTGCACTGGATGACCCAGCGCGCTAAGGTTTGACGCGGGATATCGACGCCGTGACGACCGAGTACTTTTTCGAAGCGATGCAGCGGCAGACCGTCGACGTATTTGGTGGTCAGCAACATCGCCAACACACTGGGACTGGCCATGCTCTTAACCACCAAGTACGTCGACGGTCTGCCGCTGCATCGTTTCGAAACCGTACTGAGTCGACACGGTTTGGATATACCAAGACAAACCTTAGCGCGCTGGGTCATCCAGTGCAGCGAACACTTGCAGCCCTTGCTGAATTTAATGCGCGACCGATTACTGGAAAGTCCGGTCATCCACTGCGATGAAACAAGACTCCAGGTACTGAAAGAGCCGGATCGAGACCCAACCAGCCAGTCCTGGATGTGGGTGCAAGCCAGTGATCCACCTGAGCGCCCCGTCATCCTTTTTGACTACACCACCAGCCGTGCGCAGGAGGTGCCGTTGCGCCTGCTGGGCGATTATCGCGGCTATGTGATGACCGACGATTACGCCGGCTATAACGCCTTGGCGTTGCACCCGGCGTAGAGCGGCTGGCGTGCATGGCGCATGTGCGACGCAAGTTTGTCGACGCACAGAAAGTGCAACCCAAGGGCAAGACTGGACGTGCCGATGTTGCGTTGGCGATGATCAACGTGCTGTATGGCATCGTGCTCGAACTCAAGGACGCCAGCGATGAACAGCGTTTTATTGGTCGCCAGGAACAAAGCCAGCCGGTGCTTGAGCGCATCGGCCAGCTCGGAAGCAGGCACCACGCTCTCGCCAGCACTGACGGCCGAGAGACTGCCGCTCTGATAGAGCTTGCGCCACTGAAACAGCTGGTTGGCATTAACGCCATTCTGCCGAGCCGCCCCCGAGACGCTTTGCCCCGGTTGCAGGCTCTCGCGAACCATGGCCAGTTTTTGCTCCGGGCTCCAGCGGCGACGCCGCTCCTGACCCAAAAGCTCCCCACTCTTATCGTTGCTGTTAGTCATAAACATAACCGTTTGCCTATCCCTTATCGTAAGGGGGAAACGGTGTCCTGTCTTTCATGGGGCTCGTTCACCAAGCAAGATGTACGAACTGGGCATCACGCACGTCCTGTGTCCGACTGAGGATAAGCAATGACAATTTATAGTAGCTAGCGGCATGAGCGGTTAATCCATTTATTTATATGTTGGTCGTGAATATACTATGCGCCTCATATCATGACTTGGTTATGCGCATGGCCCGAGCGACTTCCCCCTTCGCTTTAACGCCTTCTGATCACGTTGTCCTGCAAGGTTGGTTGCGTATGAGTACGCTGGAACAGAGTCTCGCCCTACGTGCACGTATCCTGCTTCTACTGGCGGATGGATTGACACCCAAGGTCATCAGCGAGCAGTTGCAGGTCACGCCGCCGACAGTATTCAAGTGGCGAAAACGCTATCTAGAGGCGGGCGTCGAAGGCTTGAGCGACCTGCCACGTAGTGGTCAGCCGCTCAAACTCGGGGCCGAAAAAGTCAACGAGATCCTCACACTCACTACCCGGCGAGTACCCAAGGAGGCGACTCACTGGAGTGTTCGCCTGATGGCCAAGTATGCGCGGGTCACAACTTGGCAGGTGCGTCAGGTCTGGGCTGCTTCCGACCTCAAACCCCATCGTCTGAAGACCTTTAAAATCAGCAACGATCCGCATTTTGCCGACAAGGTGGTCGACGTGGTCGGGCTTTATCTGAATCCGCCAGACAACGCCTTGGTGCTGTCTGTGGACGAGAAAACTCAGATTTAGGCCTTGGATCGCACCCTGCCAATGTTGCCTTTGCGCCCTAGGCAAATCGAGCGTCGGACGCATGATTACAAGCGCCATGGAACAGCGAGTCTGTACGCGGCATTCGACATCATGACCGGCCAAGTCATCGGCCGGATCACGCAACGCCATCGCGCCCGGGAATTCTTAGCCTTTCTGCACCAGATTGATCGCAGCACACCGGCGGCACTGGATCTGCATGTCATCTTGGATAACAGCTCTACCCACAAAACGGCCGCAATCAAGCAGTGGCTGGAAAAACGTCCGCGTTTCAAATTGCACTTCACACCGACCAGTGCGTCCTGGTTGAACGCAGTGGAAGGCTGGTTTGCACAACTGGAAAGGCGAGCGCTGTACCGGGGGGCCTTCACCAGCGTTGCCGACCTGAAGACAGCTATCCGCCAATTCATCGAGGCTCACAATGAGTACTCAGCCAAGCCGTTCAAATGGAATAAAACAGCTGAAGCCATTATCAGCTCGGTACACAAAGCGAAGCTGAGCGTGATAAAAAATAAATTAATGGACTAACCGCTCGGGCCACTAGATCTGCTTTTTGGTACCTACAGAGCGACATTCAGGACTGGATAATCAGATTCGCGCGCGGCGATTGAGCTGTACGGGCGAGCCCGAGAGAAATGCCCCGGGCGCTGCTCAGGTCAGACATGTAGCTGGGTGCCGATAGGAGCGGTAATGCTGAAGTCGGTTAGGGAGCAGCAGATCGAGAACATAACAGCAAAGTTATGTGGTAGACGCAACAACTACCTTGAAAAACGCCGCAGATGAGTTCCATTCGCGCGAAGCGTCTGGAGGGGAGCTCTTGGTTTTCATAAGCCAGGCTGGTGCGTCACTTATGACCATCGTAATCTGTGACAAATGTTTTTCATGGTCCGGATCTTAGTAACACCGCTGTGCGCTTGAGACGTGGCTGTGAAGGTGTATGGGCACGCTTTGCCGTTGCCCCGTTGTGGTAAGGTTTAACTACTGAGCGGAAACGGTCAAAACCATCACCTTTTCAGCTGGTACTCATGCATTGTGCTCATGGAGGAAAAACGGGGTGGGTAAAAAGGAAGATGTTATTAATAGTGCCTGCTTTATACTTACAATAAATTCATTGAAGTATGACTGATATATTTCTGACAAACGATAGCCTTGAAATCGCAGGTCGTCCTGAAGTGACAGTCGACGTCAGCCAGAAACCTTGTTATCTTTTGGAGGAGAATTTTTGTCTTGTGGGTATTTACATGTCAGTTTTTTCCCTTTCGTCTTCAATTTGCGCTGATTCGGTGTTTATGTGTCGATTGTCGAGAGCTATAGGGGGGGTAGCTCTCCTGCTTGCTTAATGTTTTTTATGTTTGCGGTTGGGTAGTTCAGGTGTTACGAAAATTTTCACGCGATGAAGTTGTTGCAGGTAACGAACTTATATAACTGGTTTTATGAGGTTGTATGCGTATTTTACTGATATCCCAATATTTTTGGCCTGAGTCATTTGTAATCAATGACTTGGCGATCAAGCTTGCTGGTAAGGGTCATGAAGTAACGGTTGCCACAGGCAAACCCAATTATCCGGATGGGGATATTTATGACGGTTACAGCGCCAAGGGAGTGCAGTATGAACGTTATTCCTCGTTGATCGATGTGGTTCGTGTGCCAGTTTATCCTCGCGGCAAGGGAGGGGCCAAAAAATTATTATTGAACTACTTTTCATTTGTCGTGATGGGGCTTTGGTATTTTCCTAAACTCCTTAGGGGGGAAAAAATCGATGTGATCATAGTTTTTGCCCCTTCGCCTATTGTCCAGGTAATACCCGCAATTCTCTTGAAGTGGCTCAAAGGGGCCCACTTAGCCGTCTGGGTACAAGACTTGTGGCCGGAAAGTCTTTCTGCGACGGGATTTGTTAAAAAGTCGTGGGTGATCAAGTCTGTGGGGCATGTGGTTCGTGGCATTTATAAGTGTTGTGATACTTTGTTGCTGCAGTCTCGGGCGTTTTTTGAACCCACAAAAAAGTACGCTAGTTTAGAAAAACTGGTTTATTTTCCAAACTCAATAGATATGAAAAATTCTTCAGTTGTAGGGAATGTTATTCCCGGAGCTCTGAAAAGTGAGCTTGAGAGCCATTTCAGCGTGGTGTTTGCGGGTAATATTGGTACAGCTCAGTCAATGGAAAGTATTGTTGAGGCCGCGTCGTTATTAAAGCAAGAAGCAGGATTGAGGATATTCATTGTCGGCAGTGGCAGCATGCTCGAATGGGTGGCTAGTCAAAAAAAATCACTTCATCTGGATAACCTGGTGTTGCCTGGTCGCTTTCCAGCGGATGCCATGCCTGAAATATTTGAATGTGCTGCGGCATTGTTGGTTTCTCTGAATGATGAGGAAATTTTCTCTTATACTATACCTAGCAAAATTCAGGCTTATCTTGCCGCCGGTCGCCCAATTATTGCGGCCTTAAGAGGTGAAGGGGCTCGGGTGATCAGTGATTCTGGGGCGGGGTTGGTGTGCCCTCCCGCAAGTGGTCAGTTGTTGGCTGCAACCATTTTAGCATTGAAGGAGAGCTCAAGTGTTGAGCGTGATAAAATGGGGGTGGCAGGATTAAAGTATTTTAATGAAAATTTTGATATGGATTTTCAAAGCGGTCGATTGATCGATATTTTGACTGCGCGTCTAAACAGAAAATAGGTGCTGAAATGCGTGTATTGGTCTTGGGTGCAACAGGTATGCTGGGTAATGCTGTTTTCAAAGTGCTCCGCTGTTCACCTGAGTTGAGTGTTGTTGGAACAGTTCGTAATGCGAAAGCGATTGATAGTTTTGATGGGGAAGTCGTTAAAGGTGATTTGATCTCGGGCGTTGATGTTCTTGATCAAGATTCTTTGGTTGATGTCTTTGTTCGGTCTAAGCCTGATATTGTAATTAATTGTATTGGGCTGATTAAGCAATTAAACTCCGCAAAAGACCCATTGTCTGTATTGCCCATTAATGCAATGTTGCCCCATCGGCTGGCCAGGCTATGTGCTTTGATTGGGAGTCGCTTAGTACATATTAGTACTGATTGTGTTTTTTCCGGTCGAAAAGGTATGTATAAGGAAAACGATATTTCTGATGCTGAAGATTTGTATGGGAAATCTAAGTATATCGGAGAAATATTTGACCAGTCGCATGTCGTTACACTTCGTACTTCAATTATCGGACATGAACTAAATAGCCAATCGTCGCTCATTGACTGGTTCCTTTCGCAATCCGGTTCTGTCAAAGGGTTTTCAAAAGCTATTTTTTCCGGGTTGCCAACGGTCGAACTGGCTCGCGTCATTCTGGATTTTGTAATCCCGCAGCCCGCCCTCCAAGGCCTATACCATGTCTCCGTAGAGCCAATCGATAAGCTGACATTGTTGCGCCATGTCGCCAGGATTTATCAAAAAGAAATTAGCATTGTCCCAGATGAGCAGATACAAATTGATCGGTCATTAGATTCGTCTCGGTTCCGAACGGCTACAGGGTATGTACCCCCACAGTGGCCTGACCTAATTGAAGCTATGCGCGCTAGCCGTTAAATCTCCATTTTTAATCTGTGGTGATCAATATGTTCGATGATAAGATTTTGATGATAACGGGGGGGACTGGTTCGTTTGGAAATACGGTTCTCAAGCGTTTTCTCGATACAAATGTAAAGGAAATTCGTGTTTTTAGTCGTGATGAAAAAAAACAGGAAGACATGCGAATAGCGTTAGGTAATGACAAAGTCAAATTTTATATCGGCGATGTCAGGGACTATGCTAGTGTTTCCCAGGCGATGGTCGGTGTGGACTACATATTTCACGCCGCGGCGCTTAAACAAGTCCCATCCTGTGAGTTTTACCCGATGGAGGCCGTTAAAACCAATGTAATTGGTACTGAAAACGTACTCAATGCGGCTATTGCCAATAATGTCAGTCGAGTCGTAGTTCTTAGTACTGACAAGGCCGTATACCCTATTAACGCAATGGGTATCTCCAAGGCTATGGCTGAGAAGCTTGTGGTTGCCAAGTCCCGGATCATTCCTGAAACTGGGCCTGTCATCTGCTCTACCCGTTACGGAAATGTAATGGCATCGCGGGGGTCGGTAATTCCCCTTTTTGTCAAACAACTTAAAGACGGTGATGAGCTGACTGTTACAGATCCAAGTATGACGCGTTTCCTGATGTCACTTGATGACTCTGTAGATTTGGTTCTTCACGCATTTGAGCATGCCGAGCAAGGTGACATATTTGTTCAAAAAGCACCGGCATCCACTGTTGCTGATTTGGCTCAAGCTCTTAAAGAACTGTTCCTGGGCGATAACGCAATCAAAGTCATCGGTACTCGTCACGGCGAAAAGCTGTACGAATCACTAATTTCACGTGAAGAAATGGCTAAAGCTGAGGATATGGGGCGGTACTATCGTATTCCTGCTGATAATAGGGATCTTAATTACAATAAATTTTTTGTCGAAGGCGAGCAAAATATTTCTGAGTTGGATGACTATACTTCGCATAATACCGAGCGTTTGGATGTTCCTGCCATTAAAGAGCTTTTGTTAAAGTTGGATTTCATTAAGGAGCAATTAGATGCTTAAGGTAATGACGCTGGTGGGAACACGGCCCGAACTTATTAAGATGAGTCGCGTTATTGCAGAGTTGGACAAACAGACTGATCATGTTCTCGTTCACTCTGGTCAAAACTATGACTATGAGTTGAATCAGGTTTTTTTTGATGATCTTGAAATTCGAAAGCCTGACCATTTTCTTGGTGCTGCGGGTGAGACAGCTGCACAGACCATTGCTGATGTTATCTCGAAGTCAGACGCGATATTCGAACTGGAAAAGCCTGACGCACTTTTGTTGTATGGAGACACTAATACCTGCTTGGCTGTGATCGCGGCTAAACGTCGAAAAATTCCGGTTTTTCATATGGAGGCAGGCAATCGTTGCTTTGATCAGCGAGTGCCCGAGGAGTTGAATCGTAAGGTTCTTGACCATCTGAGTGATATTAATCTGGTTTTGACCGAGCATGCTCGTCGGTATCTCTTAGATGAAGGTATTAGGCCTGAAACGATCATTAAAACCGGGTCGCACATGGCGGAAGTTCTTGATCACTATATGCCGAAAATATTGGCATCTAATATCTTGGAGCGTGAGCAACTTGAGGATGGCAAGTTTTTTGTAGTCAGTGCTCACCGTGAGGAAAATGTCGATACACCTGAAAACTTGATTGATCTCCTAGAGTCGCTTCGTTCATTGGCCGATAGTTATGGGTTTCCAGTTATTGTCTCTACGCATCCACGCACGGGTAAACGTCTTGAAGCATTGGGCGAGTCCTTTGAGCATCCGTTGATTCGGTTTGTTAAGCCATTTGGTTTGCTGGATTATATCAAGTTGCAGATGGGGTCGTTTTGTGTCCTATCTGACAGCGGAACTATTACCGAGGAGGCCTCGTTGTTGAACCTACCGGCGGTTACAATTCGTAATGCCCATGAGCGCCCCGAGGGAATGGATGAGGGAACGCTCATCATGTGCGGGCTAAAAGTTGACCGGGTGCTGGATGCAGTGCGGGTTGTGACAAGCCAGCATGACCGTGGGGCTCGTGTCATTCCTGTTGTACCGGACTATCTTGGCGGCCCAGTTTCAAAACAGATAGCACGAGTTATCTATAGTTATACGGACTATATTAATCGTACCGTATGGTCAAAGGCATAAAAGGACAGGTGCATGCGCGTATTGGTGACGGGATCGTCTGGATTTGTTGGTAGTAGGCTGCTTAAGGTTTTAGCAAACAAAAAAAACGTTAAGGTTTTTGCAGCCGCGCATCGTGAGTCTATCGATTGTCCTGTCACGGTGCGCATACTAAAAAATTTTGAACTTTCCTCTTCTGTGGATTGGACGCCAAATTTGATTGGAATGGATGTTATCGTCCATGCGGCGGCTCGAGTTCATGTTATGAACGATCAAGCATTAGATCCTCTGGAGGCATTTAGAGAAGTTAATGTCAATGGGGCGCTAAAGCTTGCTGAGCAAGCGGCTTCAGCTGGTGTTCGTCGTTTCGTTTTTATAAGCTCAATAAAGGTCAATGGAGAGAGCACGACAACGAATGATACTTACTCGCCTGAGGCAGAGCCTGCACCTCTAGATCCGTATGGTGTTTCCAAAATGGAAGCGGAATTAGGGCTGAAAGCTATTGCAGAAAGGACGGGGATGGAGGTTGTAATAATCAGACCTGTATTGGTTTATGGGCCTGGTGTTAAGGCGAACTTTTTGAAGATGATGCAATGGCTTGATAAGGGTGTTCCTTTACCATTTGGCGCGATTCGAAATAGTCGAAGCCTTGTTGCGTTAGATAACTTGGTTGACCTTATTGCTTTATGTACGGAGCATCCTGCGGCTGCCAATCAAACCTTTTTGGTAAGTGACGGTGAAGACTTATCGACATCTGAACTATTGCGGAGAATGGCGCGTGCGTTGGACAAGCCTGCACGTCTAATTCCTGTGCCGGTATGGATACTTCGCTTGGGCGCTCGCCTTCTTGGGAAGTCAGATCTGTCGCAACGACTATGTGGATCGCTTCGGGTAGATATAAGCAAGACTCGCGAAATTTTAGGCTGGAAACCAGTAGTTTCGGTGGATTCAGCCTTGAAGGAGGCGGCTACACACTTTAAAGAGAGTCGCAAACAATGATTTACTGGTGGTTGATTCCTGCTGTGGCCATTACTTCGTTATGTCTTACTGCGGGGTTGCGTCGCTATGCGCTTGCTTTAAGTATTATTGATATACCCAACGCACGTAGTTCTCATTCGGTTCCGACTCCGCGGGGCGGAGGGGTCGCGATCGTAGTTGCTTTCCTGATCTCACTACCATTATTGGGGTGGGCAAATCTAGTTCCCTGGGAAGCCCTAGGGGCTTTAGGCGGTGCTGGAGGTTTGGTAGCGGTCATCGGTTTTATGGATGATCATGGGCATATAGCCGCTCGATGGCGCCTACTTGGTCATTTCATTGCTGGTGCTTGGGCGTTGTTCTGGTTTGGTGGGCTTCCTTCTGTCAGTGTTATGGGGTGGACAGTCGATCTCGGCTGGGCCGGACACCTTCTTGGGGTCATTTACTTGGTCTGGATGCTAAATCTTTACAATTTCATGGATGGAATTGACGGTATTGCTAGTATCGAGGCTTTGTGTGCTTGCTTCGGGGCCTGCTTACTTTACTGGCTTGGCGGATTTACTGAGCTTTTATGGGCTCCTTTGATACTGGCAATGGCCGTTGCCGGGTTTCTCTTTTGGAATTTTCCTCCTGCACGTATTTTTATGGGAGACGCGGGAAGCGGGTTTTTGGGTATCGCCCTGGGAACGATTTCGTTACAGGCTGCTTGGGTTTCATCGCAGCTACTTTGGGTATGGCTTATTCTCTTGGGCGTGTTTATTGTCGATGCGACATTTACACTGCTACGTCGGATGCTTCGAGGAGACAAGGTTTACGAAGCTCACCGCAGCCATGCTTATCAGTATGCTTCGCGAATGGCTGGAAAGCACTTGCCAGTCACGCTTGCGGTTGGAGGTATTAACCTGTTTTGGTTGTTACCTATCGGAATCTGCGTAACAAAGTTTGGGCTTGATGGAGCGCTCGGGTTGATGATTTCCTACTTGCCTCTAATCGCCCTGGCCATAATGTTTCACGCAGGGGAGTTAGAAAAGACGCCATCCACAGGTGTTTGAGGCTTGATGGTGTAAAGTGTTGATTGTATGCGAATGTGGCACTCAAAGTGTCTGACTAATAAAAGTGTGGTGAGAGGTGTTCGTAGGGGTATGGATAAGTTCCGAGCTTTGCTATTAGGTCTTCCGCGCCGAAGTAAACGACTTATTCAGGTGACGGTAGACATCGTCCTTGTCTGGCTAGCCCTCTGGATGGCATTTGTTGTTCGCTTGGGAATTGATGATTTGATCAATCCTTTTACTCAGCACCTTTGGCTATTCTTGAGTGCCCCAGTCATTGCCATTCCCCTCTTTATTCGCTTTGGCATGTATCGCGCTGTTATGCGCTACTTCGGGAATGACGCTCTTATCGCAATCATTAAGGCAGTCAGTCTCTCATCCTTAATTCTCGGAGTTGTCGTCTATTGGTACAGCAACCATCAAAATGTCATACCTCGGTCAATCATTTTTAACTACTGGTGGTTGAATTTGATCATGATTGGTGGTTTGCGGCTTGCAATGCGTCAGTTTTTCCTTGGTGATTGGTACACTGCGGTTCAACATGTCCCTTTCACCAATCGTGATGATGGTTTGCCCAAAGTAGCTATCTACGGGGCTGGAGCTGCCGGAAATCAGCTCGTTGCAGCGTTGCGAATGGGGCGGATCATGCGTCCTGTCGCCTTTATCGATGACGATAGCAGTATTGCCAGTCGTATTATCTCCGGATTGCAGGTCTACAAACCCAAGCATATTCAACAGATGATCGAGGCTACTGGCGCGCAAGAAATTCTACTGGCGATTCCTTCATCGTCTCGTGGTCGTCGTCGTGAGATTCTCAGTTTGCTTGAGAGTTACCCACTTCACGTCCGTAGTGTGCCTGGGTTCATGGACTTGGCAAGTGGGAGGGTTAAGGTCGATGATATCCAAGAAGTGGATATTGCCGACTTGTTGGGTCGTGATGCAGTGCCTGCTCAAGAGGATCTGCTTGAGCATTGTATCAAGGGACAGGTAGTCCTTGTCACTGGTGCTGGCGGTTCCATAGGCTCCGAGTTGTGCCGGCAAATTTTGGTACTGCGTCCGACCGTCCTGTTGTTGTTCGAACATAGCGAATTTAACCTATACAGTATTCTTTCTGAGCTAGAGCATAGAATTACTCGTGAATCCTTGTCGGTAAAGTTGCTACCAATTTTAGGGTCGGTTCGAAACCCGCAAAGACTTTTGGATGTGATGAAAACTTGGCGTGTAGACACTGTTTATCATGCTGCGGCTTATAAACATGTCCCTATAGTAGAGCACAATATTGCCGAGGGTGTGCTAAATAATGTGATAGGCACTCTTAATACAGCTCAAGCTGCTTTGCAGGCAGGCGTCTCGAACTTTGTGTTGATCTCCACTGACAAAGCAGTTCGACCCACCAACGTAATGGGTAGTACGAAACGGCTTGCCGAGCTTACACTTCAGGCATTAAGTAAAGAAGCCCAGCCGGTGTTGTTTGGCGATAAAGCTTGTATTTCTACGGTTAATGAAACTCGATTTACGATGGTCCGATTTGGTAACGTTCTGGGATCCTCAGGTTCGGTTATTCCTTTATTCCATAAGCAAATCAAGTCGGGCGGTCCACTAACAGTTACGCACCCGAAGATCACTCGTTACTTCATGACTATTCCCGAAGCCGCACAACTGGTCATTCAAGCCGGCTCTATGGGGCAGGGCGGCGATGTATTTGTGTTAGACATGGGGGAGCCAGTAAAAATTGTTGAACTGGCGGAAAAAATGATTCATCTGTCCGGTTTAAGTGTCCGTTCAGACAAAAACGCCCATGGCGATATCTCTATTGAGTTCACTGGCCTACGCCCAGGAGAGAAGCTTTACGAAGAATTGCTGATTGGGGATAACGTAGCTGCAACGCAGCACCCAATGATCATGACTGCGAACGAGGATCATCTGGCTTGGGATGTGCTCAAGGTCAAGCTTACCGAGCTGCTGGCTGCAGTTGAGCAGGATGATTACTCTCGTGTCCGTCAATTGCTGCGTGAAACTGTCCAGGGCTACGCGCCGGATGGAAAAATCGTTGACTGGATCTATCAGCAACGTCGACTTGAGCCCTGAACATGAAATATGGATTGGGGAGTAGGGTCGCGTCGTGAATCCCATATTTGTAGCTCTGCCAGCGTGGAACTGCTCGCCAGACATCTAGTGGAAGCGTGAGGCATGCCGGGCAGTAGGTGTGCCATAAATGGGGGGCGCCTCGCAACGTTTATTGAAGTGACAATAACTTACCCGAGTTAGGTAGTAGGCTAACAGTGCTATTACTGCAAGCGACGATCAGAATGAGAAAAATATCAATATCGAAGCGCTAAAAATTTGCGCAATCGGAATGACGATGACACCTATTTAGGTGAGTTGATACCCGCTTGGACGCTATCTTTATCGGTATTTTGATTGAGTGGTGGTGCGAATCTATTCATCTGCATCTCTAGTTTTTTATCTGCCAGATCCTTTTTCAGCAGCGTGATTCAATATTGTTACGGTCGACAAAGTATGTTGCTCAACCGATAATCCAGACTATGGCCAGCAGTAATGTTGTAGGGCGTGTTCTCGCACTGCTGTTTTTTAAAGTTGAAGTTTTTGGTTGCTTGGTGATGGTCTGACTGATACATATTTTTAATATGTATCGGTTAGAGCGTTGTGGCGAAAGTGTTCGTTCAGCGAGAGTGGTTTTCTTTGTTTTGCAGTTGTGTTTTGGCAGTATTTGCTCTAGTTGTAATCGCGTCCTTCAAAAAAACTATGTCGTGAGTTTAGAACCAATGCATCGAATTTCGTGCTTTTTTTTTGCTCGATCTTACGCTATCTATTTAACCCATGCTATCGCGTATTATCTAACGCGCGATATAATTATCAGGTAGGGGGAGGTTAACCTACGCAGGTACACATCGCTTTGATGCTTTTAGTCACCACAGTTCTATTAGGGTTGATGGTAGAATTTTCGTACCGGTTGGTAGAGTAATCTTGTCGATTCTACGGACGTCATCTAGTCGTCAGTTATAGGAAAGAATGGTCTTGAATAGTGTAAAAAATGACAGTGGGTCCGGGGTGAGCGGCGTTATGCAGCGACTTGTTGTGATTGGTGGCACTGGTTTCGTGGGCCATCATCTTCTCAACGCACTGTTGGCTACCAGCAACTCTTTCGAGGTTATTTTTGCGGTGCATCGGAACGAACCGGCTTGGTTGGCTGACTCATCGATACACGTTCAGCGCTTCGAAGTAGAAAATAGCGCTTCGTTGGCGGTGATATTGACTCCTGGCTGTACCGTATTGAATTTACTTCGCCCAGACGGATCGGGTTGGTTCTTGCCAGCGATTGAGAACGTGCTTCTGGCTTGCCGCGACGCTTGCGTTAAGCGCTATATCCATGTTTCAAGTATCGACGTATTTGGAGCAAGTCAGGACAGTATCTGTACATCAGCTTCTCCTATAGTACCCATGACACCTTATGAGCAAGAGCACGCAGCTGCGGAAACGCTCGTACGTGCTGAAGCGGCCGAACATTTTGAGGTGTTGGTTTTACGGCTGGGAGCGGTATTTGGTGTGGGAGGGCTGAATATCGTATCGTTCGTAAAAGAGGTTTCGAGTGCTCCTCATTGGAAACTAGCTCTACGTCGATCGTTGTATGGTGCCCGTAGAATGCATCTCGTCAGCGTTGAAAAAGTAGTCGAAGTTTTACTTTTTGTAACTACCGTGGAAACAAATTTCCAGGGTGAAATCATTGTCGTCACCGAAGATTCTGCGCCCGATAATAATTTTGCCTACCTTCAGGACTGCTTGATGAAAGCGTTCGGTCGGCCGGTTTTTTCTCGGATACCTTACCTTCCTCCCGGTGTCCTTCGTTACATTTTGAATGTACGCAGGGTTAGTAATTCTGATCCAATGCGACGTTTTTGTGACACTCGTTTATCCGAACTGGGTTTTTTGGATCGTGCGCAATTTACTAGTCGCCTTGATAGTTACGTTCAATATTTGAGGACGAACGCATGAAGATCTTATTGGTTAACATTTCGCTTGATGCTCAGCGCGGAGGAGGTACGGCTGAGCGTACTCGGCATTTGGCAAAGGCTTTGTCCGAGAGGGCAAGTTGTTCCTGTGAAGTCATCGCCATGGCCGGCGACTCTTGGCAATCAGAATTCGATGCTAATGGTATAGAGACTTACATTACGGGACGGATTGGCCATCGTTTACCAGTCCCATTGGTCAATCCTTTGCGGGCGTGGAAGGCAATTAAGTCCGCTGACGTTATACATATCATGGGTTACTGGAATTTACTCAGCGTGTTTATCGGATTCTTGGCCAGGCTGGCAAAAACGCCTTACGTATTGTGCCCGGCTGGTGAGTTTGCGTCTGTCGGAAAGCCGCGACCGATCATGAAGCTTTTTCACACCCTCCTTGGCAAATCACTGATTAAAGGAGCAGCAGGCTTTATTGCGATCACTCAGCTTGAACGGGGGCTCATTGCGGACATCACCTGTCTGCCAGAAGACTGTATACCTGTATTTTCAAATGCCGTATCGGAGCCGGCGTTATTTTCGAATCGCACCCAAGCCAGTCTCCCTCTTGAGCCCTATATCCTATTCATGGGAAGACTGGCGCCTGTAAAAGGACCTGATCTTCTGCTTCAAGCTTATCTTGCTACCCCAGCTGCGCAAGCTTACCCATTAGTTCTAGCCGGGCCTGATTTTGGCATGCAGACAGAATTACAACTATTACTCGTGGGATGCGCGCTCGCGAATAAGATTCATTTCATTGGTTTCCTGAATGAAGCTCAGCGCAACGAAGCTTATCAACACGCGTTGATGTTGGTTATCCCGTCCAGATCAGAAGCGATGTCACTCGTTGCCCTTGAGGCGGGAATTATTGGCTTGCCGTTGCTGCTGACTGATACTTGTGGGTTCGACGAGGTACAAGCGATTGATGCGGGATACGTGGTTGAGCCCACTGCCGTCGGAATCAGCCAGGGGCTCGAGCTAATGCTTTCTGATGTAAGCGATCTGGCTAATAAAGGCAATCGCCTCAAAACGTATATCATCGATCACTATAGTTGGCAGGTTGTTGCCACTGGAATGATCGAGTATTTTGAGGGCCGGATCGGGGTTGATAAAGTTAGAACTACGAAGTCGTAGCTTTAGAGGTTGTCTTAGTTAACCTGTTAAGTGTCCATTTCAGTGCGAGTAGACCAACCAAGAATGCTGAAAGTTCTACAATAAAGAACCAGAAAGCTATCGGAAAATTCATCTGAACGATAAGGTAAGCTAATCCAACGCCTACTATTGCATTGGTCATTTCATTGCTTAGCCACTTACCTGTGGCCAGTTCGATGCTGTAACCTAGGAAGAAAAGAAGCATAACGCCGACGAAAAGTACAAGGTGGCTACCGCTATAAAAGAGTAGCGCGATAGGGCCTGGAATTGTCATAAAAGTGAAGTTCTCAAAGTGTCCATACTTAGCTTTGGCATAGGACATACGCTGGAAGACTGCTTGGGTACCCTTTGCCGGATCTTCTTCCAGTCCCTCCGTCAATAGCTGGATGCTTAAGCTTTGGTGGCTCGTCACTGCGAGCACGCCTTCGATGCCGAGCCAGCGATCAACTATTAACTTGCTTATTTCCTTAGCTATCAGATTGCTTTTCTGTTCGAGGGTTAATTGAGCATAGGTTGTTTCTTTCTGGCTAGGCTTTAATGCTGTTTCTGAAGTGTTGAGTATATTCTTGGGGACGGTATCTGCATTACCTGCATTACCTGCATTACCTGCATTACCTGCATTACCTGCATTACCTGCATTACCTGCATTACCTGCATTACCTGCATTACCTGCA
>NZ_JAVDUA010000048.1:0-25646 GCF_031456105.1 Pseudomonas sp. BE134
TACTTTGTTCATGGCAACGGTCTCCGGTAGGCCCCCTGTGAAAGCTTAGTGGGCGATCACAGGGGGCAGCGGGGGTAGCCATTTCATTAGTGGATCGCGTTTTTTCTGGTAGAACCCGGTCAATTGTGGGAGCGAGCCTGCTCGCGATGGGGCCCGATCATTCACCCCAAAACCTCATACGGCTGTCGAATTTGTCCCCGCCCCCGCCACGCATCTGTTAAAAACCGTCTTTTCCCGCAGACCTTCCGGACCGCCGTATGTTGTCGAGTTGGATGAGCCGCTTGGGCCGTCGCTGGCTGCCGATGCTGTGCATGGCCGCATTGATCGTCGGCCTGCCGGTGAGTTGCGGTGTGCTCAAGTACAAAGAGCGCGAATTGCTGTTCCGCATCGAGCCAGGTACGGCGGGCTGGTATCGCGGCTTGCCGGACGATGTGCAGGAGTTCGACATCAAACCCGCCCGATTCAAGGCCGGGCAAAACCTCCACGCCTGGTGGTGGCCGGCCGCACGCCGTGATGCGCCGTCGATCCTCTACCTGCACGGCGTACGCTGGAACCTGACGGGCCAGGCGTTTCGCATCGAGCAATTGCGCGCCATGGGCTACTCGGTGCTGGCCATCGACTACCGTGGGTTCGGTCAAAGCAAAGGGGATCTGCCCTCCGAAGCCAGCGTTTATGAAGACGCCCGAGCCGCCTGGGAGCGCTTCACCCAGATGCAACCGGACGCCAACAAACGTCTGATCTACGGTCACTCCCTGGGCGGCGCGGTGGCCATCGACCTTGCGGCGGACCTGACCGCACAGGCGAAAAAGCAACAAGTCGAAGTGCCGGTGCGCGGTCTGGTGATCGAGTCCACGTTCACCTCGCTGGGCGATGCCGTGGCGCAAGTGGCCGACAGCAACCTGCCGGTGAACTGGCTGCCGGTGCGTTGGCTGGTGTCGCAGAAATTCGATTCCCTCGACAAGATCGTCGACATCGACATGCCGCTGCTGGTGGTTCACGGCCTGGCCGACCGGTTCATGCCCTCATACTTCAGCCAGCAATTGTTCAACGCCGCCAATGAACCCAAGCGCCTGCTGCTGGTGCCCGGCGGCACCCATAACAACAGCATGAGCCTGGGGGGCAGCCAATATCGCCAGGCGCTCGAAGGTTTGATGAAAGCAAAACCTAGCGGTAACCCTGGGCTTGCAGGTTGAACAGTTGCGCGTAGCGTCCGCCCGCCTTCACGAGATGGTCGTGATCGCCGCGCTCAAGGATCGCCCCCTGGTCCAGCACGATGATGTGGTCCGCATTGCGCACGCTGGAAAACCGGTGGGAAATCAGCAACGTCATGCGACTTTCGGTGTGCTCGCTGAAATGCTCGAATACCGCCGCTTCCGCCGCTGGATCGAGTGCCGACGTCGGTTCGTCGAGAATCAGGATATCGGCATCGCGCCGCATGTAAGCACGCGATAGCGCGATCTTTTGCCACTGCCCACCTGACAACTCTTGCCCACCGGCAAACCATCGACCCAACTGCGTGGCGTACCCTCGATCCAGACGCTCGATGAACGGTGCAGCCATGCCCTGCGCTGCCGCGTCCTGCCAGCGCTGTTCATCATTGAACGCCAACGTGTCGCCGACGCCGATGTTTTCACCGACCGAAAACTGGTAGCGGATGTAATCCTGAAAAATCACGCCAATGCGCTGTCGCAGCACGTCCTCCTTCCAGGTCTGCAAATCGCTGCCATCGAGCAAAATGCGGCCTTGATCGGGTCGGTACAAACGGGTCAGCAATTTGATCAGCGTGGTCTTGCCCGAACCGTTCTCCCCCACCAGCGCCAGGCTGCGCCCCGGAACCAGGTGCAGGTCGATGCCCTCCAGCGCCGCACGACTCGCCCCGGGATAACGAAAACCGACGTTCTCGAAACGCAAACCATCGCCGGGCACCGCGCCCTCGGTGAGATGTCCGGAATCGGCCACCACCGGTTCGGCCAGGTATTCATAAAGACTCGACAGGTAAAGGCCGTCTTCGTAGAGACCGCTGATGGCGCTCAAGCTACTGCTGACCGCCGTTTGCCCCTGCTTGAACAACACCAGGTACATGGTCATTTGCCCAAGGCTGATATTGCCGTGAACGGTATCGACCACCACCCACGCATACGCCAGGTAAAACGCCGAAGTACCAAGCAGGCCGAGGACGAATCCCCAGCCATCGCGACGCAGCGTCAACCGACGGTCTTCGGCGTAGAGACGCGTGAACGTGTCGCGATAGCGCTGCAACAACAGCGGTGCGAAACCAAAGAGTTTGACCTCTTTGATGTACCCCTCGTGGGACAGCAGCGTCTCGATGTAATTCTGCTGCCGGCTCTCGGGCGCCCGGCGGGTGAATAGCCGAAAAGCATCCCCGGAAAAATGCGCTTCGGCGAAAAACACCGGCAATGCACCGACCACCAGCAGCACCAGCGCCCACGGCGAAAAGTGCACCAGCAACACGCCGAAGCTGATCAGCACAATCAGATTCTGGATCAGCCCCAACGACTTCATCACCAACGCCAGCGGCCGGGTCGACGCCTCGCGCCGCACCCGCACCAGCTTGTCGTAAAACTCGGAATTCTCGAACTGCACCAGCGACAACGTCTGGGCTTTCTCCAGAATCATCGTGTTGACCTTCTGCCCCAACTGCACCCGCAACAGCGACTGCTGAACTGACAGCGCCCGCTGAGTACCGGACAACAACGCCAGCACCCCCGCCTCCATCAACACATAACGCACCACCGGCCACAACGGCGCACTGCCCTGCTGCGCGTGCAACTGCATGGCACTGACCACGGCATCGACGATGCGTTGACCTATCCAGGCGGCCAGTGCCGGGAGGACACCGGCAATCAGAGTGGCCAGGACCAGGCCGAGGAATAATCCGCGAGAAGTGCCCCAGACCAGCAGCAAGGCACGTCGGGCCTGGTCGAACAAGGCGGTGAAGCGGTTAAGGGCCGCAGGCATGGGGACTGGCTCGCAGAGAACAAACAAGGTGTCATGGTACTTCAGCCCGGCAACGAGCCCGGTGCGAATCAACTGTAACGTTTGTTCGCTTGACGCGAGCACGCGTCAGGATGAGGATCGACCGACTTTCAGAGGTCGCGCATGAATAGAAACGAATATCTGCACGTATCAGCAGAGCTCCTTTTCCTGGAAAAGCAGCTAGCTAAACCTGGGTTCAGCAAGCTAACTGCTATGTCCATTCGCTCTCGAATTGCGCAATTAAAATCATCCCTTGAAGTGGGTAGTCAGAACACGGACCACTTTGCAAAGGTCGTCATTACGTACCGTGGCTCCCCCGTTTCAGGTACTCCCGAAACAGAGAGAGAAAGTCCACTTCATTCCACACCCACCTGAAACCGCGCCCGATACCGCCCCGGGCTCTCCCCCGTCCATTTCTTGAACGCCCGATGGAACGCACTCGGTTCCTGAAAGCCCAGCCGTTCGGCGATGTCACTGATGCTCGCCTTGCTCTGGCGCAATTGCTCAAAGGCCACGCCTCGCCGCACTTCGTCCTTGATCTCCTGATAGGAGCACCCTTCGCGCTCCAATTTGCGGCGGAAGGTGCTGGGGCTCAGGTGTTGTTCCAGGGCGAAATCCTGCAAGGTCGGCCATTCGCTGTAGTCGCTGTTGCGCAGGCGCTGGTGGACTTGCGAGGCCAGGCCATGCTGGTTGCGGAAGCGGATCACCAGCCATTGCGGGGCAGTGCGCAGGAATACTTTCAGCGAGGCCAGGTCTTGCACCACCGGCAGGCGCAGGTAGTGACTGGCGAATTCGATTTCGGTGCGCTCGGCACCGAAGGTCAGGTTGGGGCCCCACAGCAGACGGTCGTCGCTGAGGGACACGCGTTCATGACGGAAGTCTGCGCGGTCGATGGGGATGCGCCGCCCGCCGAGCCAGCACATCAGACTGATCATCAGCACCAGGAACGTCTCTTCGCCGAAACGGCTGACGTCGTCGTTTTGCGCGTGGCTGTCCAGGCTGATGAATGCGCGCTTGCCGCGCACGGTCAGGGTGCCGCGAAAGTCGCGCAGGAACAGGCCGAAATTGGCCAGGCACTGGCGCATGGCTTTGTGCAGGTCGGGTTCCTGAATCAAGGCGCGGCAGATCAGGGCGAAGCTGCCCGGCGGCATGCCGTGGGAGTCGAGGCGGAAAAACTCGTCGTTCAATTCGCGGATCTGAATCAACCACAGCTCGGCAAACGCGCTTGCCGGCACCCGCGCCGTGGGCTCGGCCATCAACGCCTGGTCGATGCCGGCCTGTTCCAGTGCAGCCTTGAGGCGCTGTGGATCACCCGCCAGCGCATGGATCATTGCCTGCACGAAATAAACGGCAACCGAGTCGTTTTCCCGCATGTGAACGTTTCTCTCCCTAACACTTGAACTGGCAAAAAACGCCAGCACCGTTGAACAGTTGCGGCATAGGACAACCGGGCTGCCGGTTCTAGACTCGCGGCCAATAGTACGCCTTCGACCGTTGTCACGGCCAAGGTATCGCACGGTATGACCTGAAGGACGGCAACATGAATCTGCAAAACATTGGCGTAATCGGCGCTGGCACCATGGGCAATGGCATTGCGCAGGTCTGTGCGCTGGCCGGATTCAACGTGACCCTGATCGACATCTCCGAGAGCGCCCTGCAAAAGGCCCTGGCAACGGTCGGCAAAAACCTCGATCGTCAGGTCGCCAAGGCAACGTTGACCGAGGAACAGAAGAACGTAGCCCTCGACAAAATTCGCACCAGCACCCAATACGATAGCCTGCAAAACGCGCAACTGGTGATCGAAGCGGCCACCGAAAACCTCGACCTGAAACTGCGCGTACTGCAACAGATCGCCGCGCAGGTCAGCGCCGAGTGCGTGATTGCTTCCAACACGTCGTCGCTGTCGATTACCCAACTCGCCGCCAGCGTCAGCCAGCCTGAGCGCTTCATCGGCCTGCACTTCTTCAACCCGGTGCCGGTGATGGGCCTGATAGAAGTGATCCGCGGCCTGCAAACCAGCGACAGCACCCACGCCCTCGCCCTGGACATGGCGACAACGCTGGGCAAAAACGCGATCACCGCCGGCAACCGCCCGGGTTTCGTGGTCAACCGGATTCTGGTGCCGATGATCAACGAAGCGGTTCTGGTGTTTCAGGAAGGTCTGGCCAGTGCCGAAGACATCGACGCCGGCATGCGCCTGGGCTGCAACCAGCCGATCGGCCCGCTGGCCCTGGCGGACCTGATCGGTCTGGATACCCTGCTGGCAATCATGGAAGCCTTCCACGACGGCTTCAATGACAGCAAATACCGCCCTGCCCCACTGCTCAAGGAGATGGTCGCCGCCGGCTATCTGGGGCGCAAAACAGGACGTGGATTCTATGCCTATGCCTGAACGTTGCTCACGCTTTTCCGAGTACCGGGACAAAGTGCTGGAGTTGTTCTCCAGCAAGGGTTTCGGTCAGGTCGGCATGCGTGAGCTGGCCACGTGCCTGGGGCTTTCCTCGGGCTCGCTGTATCACCATTACCCGAGCAAGCAGCACTTGCTGCTCGACCTGATCGAGGAGTTCTACGAAGAACTGCTGGCGACCCTGGGTCGCCTCGATCAAAAGGGCCCGGCCAAACGCGACAAGCTGCAAAGCCTGATCCGTGCGCACTTGAATCTGCACCGGGAAATGCCGTGGCATTTTCGTCTGGCGGAGCGCGACGCCGGTTGCCTCAATGACGAGCAACAAGCGCGAGTCCAGCACTTGCGCGAGCAATACGAACAGCGCTTGCTGCTGATGATCGGCCCCAAACCCCGGGCCGGTGAACAGGCGCAACGTGCCACCGCGCACGCCATCGCCAACTTGCTCAATAGCGCCCCCGGGTGGCTGATGCAACATTCGCTGAACGAACATGAGCGTGATGAACTGCTGGAGAACCTGGTGAGCGGGGCCATTGAACGCCTGCTTCGACCGTCGGCACCACGCGCCGTGGCCTGAAGACCTGACGCAATGTCAGGTCGACCGCGGTTGAGGCCATAAAACGCAGCGCATCAATAGAAAAAACATCTAAACAAAAATGGCCAATCACTCCCTCTAACGCTTTGCTAAACCCAGTCCAATCACTGCGGAGCTGGCGGTTAATCCAACCTCGTTCGGCTTCCTTCGTTACCGGGAGCACATCATGAAAATCAATCCCTACCTGATCTTCAACGGCAACTGCAAAGCGGCCTTCACCTTCTATGCCCAGAGCTTGCCTGGCGAAATCGAAGCCATGATGACCTTTGGCGAAACCCCGGCCGGCGAACACGTGCCGAAGGATCTTCACAACCTGATCATTCACACCCGCCTCGTCGTCGGGGACCAGGCCATCATGGGGTCCGACACCACACCGGATCGTCCTGTCGATGATATGGCTGGTTTTTCGGTATCGCTCAATGTTGACAGCATCGCGGAGGCGGAACGGGTCTTCACTGCCTTGTCGGAAGACGGCACCGTGCAAATGGCGCTGGAACAGACATTCTGGGCCGCGCGTTTCGGCATGCTGGTGGATCGGTTTGGTGTGTCGTGGATGGTCAATTGCGAGAAGGATCAGTGACTGTCAGACACGAAAAAGCCCAACCTGAAATGGCTGGGCTTTCTATTATTGCCAAAGGGCTCAGCCCTTTACGCACACCACCTGACGCAGGGTGTGCAGCACTTCCACCAGTTCGCGCTGGGCGTGCATAACGTCATCAATGTCCTTGTAGGCCATCGGGATTTCATCGATGACCGCTGCATCCTTGCGGCACTCGACGTGGGCGGTGGCGCGAATCTGGTCTTGGACGGTGAACAGGCTTTTCGCTTTGGTGCGACTCATGGTGCGGCCGGCACCGTGGCTGCAGGAACAGAACGACTGCTCATTGCCCAGCCCTCGGACGATGAAGCTTTTCGCGCCCATCGATCCGGGAATAATCCCCAACTCGCCCTTTTTCGCCGACACCGCGCCCTTGCGGGTGACGAGGATGTCCTGACCAAAGTGCCGCTCTTTTTGCACGTAGTTCTGGTGACAGTTCACCGCCTCCAGCGCCACGTCAAAGGGCTTGCTGATCACTTTGCGTGTCGCCTGAATCACCGATTGCATCATCAGTGCACGGTTCTGTCTGGCGAAGTCCTGGGCCCAGCCCACGGCTTCGACGTAATCAGCAAAATGTCGACTGCCTTCCTCGAAGTAGGCCAGGTCACGGTCCGGCAGGTTGGCGAGGTGCTGGCGCATGTCAGCCTGAGCCAGTTGAATGAACAGGTTGCCAATGGCGTTGCCGACCCCGCGAGAACCACTGTGCAGCATGAACCAGACCCGGTTGGTCTCATCCAGGCACACCTCAATGAAATGGTTGCCGCTGCCCAACGTGCCCAAGTGCACACGATTGTTGGTGCTGGCGAGTTTCGGGTACTTGGCGGTGATTGCCTTGAACCGTGAATCCAGTGCGGCCCAAGCCTGATCAGCCTGTTTCGGAACGCTGTCCCACGCACCTTTGTCCCGGATGCCGCGCCCCATGGTGCGGCCGTGGGGCACCGCTTTTTCGATGGCGCAGCGCAAGCCGTGCAGGTTGTCGGGTAAATCAGTTGCCGTCAGCGTGGTGCACGCGGCAATCATGCCGCAGCCAATGTCGACCCCGACGGCAGCCGGAATGATTGCACCCTGGGTAGGAATGACACTACCAATCGTCGAGCCCTTGCCCAAGTGCACGTCAGGCATCACCGCCAGGTGTTTGAAGATGAACGGCATCCTGGCGGTGTTGATCAACTGCTGCCTGGCTTCGTTTTCTACCGGGACGCCTTCGGTCCAGAGTTTGATCGGTTTGCCGTGGGCGACTTCCAGTAGTTGGTAGGTACGGTCTTGCATGATCCTGTTCTTTCTATGGGCCGGTGAGTCGGCGTGGTGCTGGCGGTAGAGCCGCCAGTTGAGGCCTTCATAGTAGCGCAGCGAAGCCGCGCTGCAGATCCTCAATCAACGCCTCGACATCCTCCAGCCCGATATGCAACCGCAGCACCGGGTTCAATGAGCGATCCTGCGCACTGTTGCGGTCCTTGGTATCGGCAACCGTGATCAGGCTTTCGTAACCGCCCCACGAAGCCCCCAGCCCGAACACCTGCAACGCATCGATGAAGCGCTCGACATGGCGGCTGTCCGCCTCCATCAGCTCGAACGACAGCAATCCATTACTGCCGTTGAAATCCCGCTGCCACAACGCGTGCCCCGGATGATCGGGCAATGCCGGATGGAACACCCGTTTCACCTGCGGTTGCGCTTGCAGCCAATGGGCGATCTCCAAGGCCTGGCGCTCGTGCACCTCCAGGCGTGGCGCCAGGGTTCGGGCGCCGCGCAGTACCAGATAAGCGTCGTCAGGACTGACCGTGATGCCAAAGGTGTCGCTCATCGCCGCTAGTGGCTGCCAGATGTCTTCACGGGTGCAGACGCTGCCCATGACCACATCGCTGTGGCCGCACAGGTACTTGGTCAATGCCATGATCGAGATGTCCGCGCCAAGGGTCAGCGGTCGGTACAGGTAACCCGAGCCCCAGGTGTTATCGACGGCCAGCAGGATGCCACGGGGTTTGCACAGGGCAGCGATGGCCGGAAAATCACAGAGCTCGTACAGGAGCGAACCTGGGACTTCGGTGTAGACCATTTTGGTGTTGGCTTGCAGTTGCGCTTGCAGGTCGCTGCCGTCCGGGGCGAAGTAGTCGACCTGGATGCCAAATGGTTGAAGAAATTCCCGGGCCAGACGTCGCACAGGTGCGTACACCGCATCAGTGATCAGCACATGGTCGCCGGGGCGCAGGTAAGCCAGAAACGTCTGCGCGACCGCCGCCAGTCCGGTGCCGAACAAGCGCGTGCGATATCCACCCTCCAGTTCGGTGACCAGGTCTTCGAGGGCGAACGCCGTCGGATTGCCCCGGGCGCCATAGCTCAGCACTCGCTCGCTGTCACGGCGGGCGCGAGCGTCGCGCATTTGTGCCAGGTTGTCGAACAGCACCGTGCTTAAACGGGTGACCGGCACGTTGACCGATCGACCACCATTGCCTCGCTCGGTGCGTGCGGAATGGATCAGGCGAGTGCGTATCCGCGAGTTTTCAGGTGTTTGTGGCGGCAGCGGTTTGAGGCTGGCGATTTCGTTGTCGCTCATCTGTGCCAACAAGCCGATTTCCCACGCCAGGTATTGCCGCGCCGCGTCCTTGTTGCCGGCGTGGCGATCATGGGTAAAGAACAGAAAATCGATGCACTGTTCATCGGAAGGCGAAGCCGGGTTTTCCTGTACTGCGAAATCCGCTACACGCCAGGCGTCGAGTCCACCGTCCAGCAAGCGGACTTGGGCGCGCTGAGCTTCAGGCAACTCTTGCGCCGCGAATACGGCCAGCAATGGGTCATCAGCCAGCAGCACCAGAGGTCGCTGCTCTGTGGCCAAGTCAGTCGCCAACCGCGAGCGGATCGACCAGCGCGCCCCGGCGATATGGCCCTTGCGATAGGCCATGCTCGGGCGCAGGTCAATCAGCGCAACGGCGTCGTCCTTCAGCGCATCGGCCAGCGCCAGCGCGGAGACCGACGGCAACGCCTCGTGAGCAATCACCTCGACCGCCGGCAATGCCAGACCGCTGCTTATACCGTCCTGGAGGACATACGCTTCATGTCCCAACTGTCGCAACCAACTGCCGACAATCGGCGCGCGCACGCCATCGCTGTCAATCAGCACCAAACGCGCCCGGCGCACGCCGACATACAAATCGGTGGACTGAATCAACTGCCCGCCCGGGGTGTGTTGCGCCCCCGACAGACTGCCCGCCGCAAACTCATCGGCGGTGCGCACATCGCATAAAAACAGACTGCGATCCCCCTCCCCGGCCCATTGCTCAACCTGCGCCGCATCAACGGTCTTGACGCCCGCCCGTTGTGCCAGTTGCGCAGCCGCCAGTCGCTGCCCCGGCAATGTGCTGGAGGACACTTCATCGGCATAACGTCGAGTACTGCCATGCTCCAGCTGCAAATCTTCGAGATCCCAGCCTTGGGTACCGTTCTCCAACGCGTAGACAGGGTTTTTCAAACCCAGGTTGATCAGGGTTTGGGCACCAATAATGCTGCGGGTGCGGCCGGCGCAATTGACCACAATCGGCGTGGTGTCGTCCGCTACCAGATCGTGGATGCGATAGCCCAGCTCGCCGTTCGGGCAACACACCGAACCGGGAATGGTCATCTTGCGATACTCATCGAACGGCCGACCGTCCAGCAGCACCAGCGGCTCGCCCCGGCTTTGCCATTCAGCCAACTGCTGCGCGGTGACATGCGGCGTATGACTGGCCAACTCCACCAACTCGCCAAAGGCCTTGGACGGTACATGCACGCCAGCAAACAGCTGAAAACCGGCCGCCTGCCAGCCATCGGCACCGCCCTCCAGTACGTGCACACGCTCATACCCGAGCACCTGAAGACGCTGGGCAGAACGGGTGGCGACATCCCCGCCGTTCTGGTCATAGATCACCAGCCGCACCTGAAGATTCGGCGCCAGACGCCGCACCTCCAGCTCCAGTCGGCTATAGGGCAGGTTCACCCCGAAAAACAGGTGGGCCTCGCCATACTGGCCATGTTCACGCACGTCAAACAGGGCAATCTCCCGCCCGTCGAACAGCCATTGCTGCAATTGCCCTGGGGTTACGGTGTGGCTCATGAAAGTCCCGCTTGAAAAAGAGTTATTGAAGCGCCAGAGAGCGCTCGTTGGCCGCAACGTCCCAGCCCTTCGCATACGCACGCTGAATAGCCGGTCGTGCCTTCAGGCGTTCTCGCCAGGCATGGATATGCGGGAAGTCCGCCAGGTCCTGGCCCTGACGCAACGGCTGGATCCACGGAAAGATCGCCATGTCCGCGATGGAGTAGTCACCCGCCACATACGGCACTTCCGACAGGCGCGTTTCCAGCACCCGATACAATCGCGTCGCCTCGGCATTGAGTAAGTCGAGGGCGAATGGAATCGGCTCCGGTGCTTTCTCCTTGAACACCTGCAACTGGCTCAGGTACGGGGTGATATGCCCGACCTGCCAGAACAACCATTCCTGGACGTTCTGCCGTTCGGCACTGCCCGCTGGTGGCAGGAAACGTCCTGCCTTGTCGGCCAGATAATTAAGGATGGCACCGGACTCGAACAGGCTCAGCGGTTCACTCAAACCTGCGGGGGCATGGTCAACAATCGCCGGAATTCGCCCATTGGCGCTGATTCGCTGGAACGCCGGCTGTTTCTGCTCACCTTCACGAATATTGACCGGCAACACGCGATAGGCCAGCTCCAGCTCTTCGAGCAAGATGCCGATCTTCAACCCGTTGCCGGTGGGCCAGTAGTAAAGATCGATCATGCGTAGGCCTTGATCGACGGTGCCATTTGCGAGGCGTTGTAATTGAGAATGCGCCCGTCGCCTTCAACGCCGTAACGACCGTTGAGCGACTCCAGCGGCAGACCGTAGAGGTGAAAATGCAAGGTCGCTTGCTCGCCTTCGACACGGATGCCGTGCAGGTCGTCCCCCAGAAAGGAAATCGACGTGCCCGGTTGCACAATCACTTCTTTTTCCAGGTGCAACGTGGTGAACCCAGGCTCGCGACCTTCATCGTCACGGGCGTAGACGTAGTTGATTTCCTGGCCTTCGACCGCACTGATGATCGCCCAGGTTTCGTGGTTGTGGGGGATGGTGCTTTTGCCCGGCAACAACGAATTCAGGTACAGCGTCGGCGTGTCGCCGTCGTCATTCAGGCGGTAGCGAAATGCTGTGCTGCCCTGCCCTGGCACTGGCGCGGGGAATTCGTCGAAATTGAACAGATCACGGCGTTCGGCCAGGTCTTCAAGCAGGGCAACGATCTCTCCCAGCGCGGCGCGGTCGACACCACGTTGATTGATGTTACGGATTTTCTTCAGAAAATCTTCGATGACGGCGGCACGGTTATGGGTACTCATGAACAGGCTCCTCGGTGTTAGACGGACAGGCTGTAACGGCCCAGGTTGGTCAACAGATACGGATCATTGGCGACGGCGGGACGACGCCCCGAATCACCCAATGCATGGCGCAAAAACGTTTGGGTGCGCTCGCTGGTCGGGTGCCGGAAAATCTGTGTGGCGCTGCCGTGTTCGACGATCACGCCGTTTTCGGTGAAGTAGACGATGTCGCTGATTTCTTCAGCGAAACGCATCTCGTGGGTCACCAGCACGCAGGTCATACCCTCTTCGGTCAACTCGCGAATCACCGTTAGCACTTCACCGACGGTTTCCGGGTCGAGGGCCGAGGTCACCTCATCGAACAGAATCAGTTCCGGGCGCATCGCCAACGCGCGGGCAATCGCCACGCGCTGCTGCTGGCCGCCGGACAGTTGCCCCGGATAGGCGTCAGCCTTGTGCTCCATGCGCACTTTGGCCAGCAAGGCACGCGCCTGTTTTTCGGCCTCGATCCGGCTGTGGCCCAACACCTTGCGCGGCGCGATCACCAGGTTTTCCAACACCGACAGATGCGGGAACAGGTTGTACTGCTGGAATACAAATCCCACTCGCTTGCGCAACTCGATGCGCTCGGATTCCTGAGACAAGGTGTGAACCTCGGTGGAGTCGACGCGAATGGTGCCGCGCTGCGGCTGCAACAGGCCGGTGATGCAGCGCAAAATGGTCGACTTGCCGGAGCCGGACGGGCCGATGATCGACACGGCCTGGCCTCGGTGCACGTCGAGATCGATGCCTTTGAGCACCGGGTTGGTGCCGAACGACAGGTGCAGATCGCGCAGGCTGACCAAGGGTTCGGCGACGGTTTCAGTAAAAGGCATAACGTCGCTCCAGGCGTTGGGTGAGACGGGAAATCGGGTAGCAATAGGCGAAGAACAGCACCAGCAGGCTCAGGTAAATCACCACGGTGAAACCGGTCATGTTCACCGTGTTGCTGGCGATCTGTGCGGTGTCGATCACGTCGTGCACGCCCACCAACGAGGCCAGTGCGGTGCCCATGGTGATGACCGCATACAGGTTCATCCACGGCGGCAACATGCGCTTGAAACACTGCGGCAGGATGATCGAGCGGAAAATTTGCCCACGGGTAAATGCCAGCGAACGGGCGGCTTCCCACTGGGTGCTGGGGATCGAGGCAATGGCGCCACGGAAGATTTCCGCGACGTTGGCGCTCGCCGGTAAGGCCAGGCCGATGGTCACCTTGACCCAGTCCGGGAACGAGACATAGGCGCTGCCGATGTGGATCTCGAACGGAAACACATAGGTGGTGAAATAGATCAGCACCAGCCACGGCGCATTGCGGAAAATCTGCACCCAGATCCGTGCCGGCAGACGCAACAGCCTCAGCGGCGACAACGCCAACGCCCCCACCAACAACCCCAGCACCGACCCCAAACCGATGGCGACCAGACTGATCAGAATGTTCTGGGCAAAGCCCACCGCCAGCGCTGGCGACCATTGCACCAAGGCCTTGAGCACCGGGCTTTGCGGGGCGAAGTACAGCAGCCAAAGCACGGCGCCAGCCAACACCAGCAACTTGCCGACATGCCGCCGAGGCCAGGCCAGCGGCGCGCTGACGGACGATTCAATGGCCATAGCCGGGCATCCTCAGGCGCGCTTCAAGGTAGCGCCCCACACAATTGACGATAAAACTCAGCAGACCGAAAAAGCTCAGGATCAGAATCATCAGTTCCAGCACGTTATCGCTCTGGGTCCAGATCATGATCGCCGCGTAGGTGATGTCGCCGACCGCAATGGCCGAGGCCACGGCCGTCATCTTCACCAGGTCGATCAGGTTGTTGATCAGCGAGGGCAAGGCGAAGCGCACGGCCAGCGGCAGCTGCACGTTCCACAACAACTGACGACTGTTGAAAGCCAGCGAACTGGCCGCTTCCATCGTCACCGCCGGCACCGCTTCAATCCCCGCACGCAAGGCTTCGGCGTGGAACGCGCCCTTGTGCAACGAGATCACAATCACCACCCAGGCAAAGGGTGTCAGCGGATTGGCCGCGCCGACGGCCTGGGTCAACAGCATGTTCAACACCAGGAACGCGCAGTACAGCTGCACCAGCGTCGGCGTGTTGCGGGTGACCTCGACAAATACCCGCGCCGGTTTGGCCAGCCAGGGTCTGCCCGACGTCAGCATCGCGGCAAGTGCGATACCGGCCAGCAGACTGCCGACGATGGTCAACAGGCACAGCCACACGGTGGTCAGCGCGCCCTGCGCCAGGGTGCCACGTTGGTAGGCGTCCAGCAGAAAGCTGTAATTCAAGCCGAACCCGGCGACCCAGTGGACGAACACTTCGAGCCAGTGATTCATGGTTCGCCTCGCAAATGTCCGCAGGCGTGAGCGATGCGGCGTCCGGCTTCAGCCACGCTGTCAGTCGCGGTGGCGATGGACAGGCGGAACCACGGCGACAAGCCATACGCACTGCCCGCCACGCCGGCCACACCCTCCTCCAGTAAATACGCCACGACATCGGCGTCGCTGTTCAGGCGTATACCGTCCGGACGATAACGCCCAAGCAAACCGGCGCAGCGGATAAACACGAAGAAGCCGCCTTGGGGTTCAAGCACTTCAAGACCCTTTACGTCGCGTAAGGCACTGACCAATAGATCCCGACGCAACTGATAAGCCGCGACCTGTTCCGGCAAGAAATCCAGTCCGCCTTCGAAGGCGGCCAATGCCGCGGCTTGTCCAACTGAGGAAGCCCCCGACGTGGATTGTGACTGCACGACCGCCATGGCACTGGTCAGCCCGTGCGGCCCGGCACCGAAACCGATGCGCCAGCCGGTCATGGCATACGTCTTCGATACGCCGCCCACCAGCAGGCAACGCGGCTGCAGATCCGGCGCGACATTGAGCAGGCTCTGTGCCGGCTGACCGTCAAAGCGGATATGTTCGTAGAGTTCATCCAACAGGATCAGCACTTGTGGATGACGGCGCAGCACCTCGGCGATCAATTGCAACTCGGCCGCGCTGTACACCGCGCCACTCGGATTGCCGGGGCCGTTGAGGATCAGCCAGCGCGTCCGTTCGCCAATGTGTTGCGCCAACTGTTCTGCGGTGACCTTGCAGCCCTGCGCCAGCCCGCATTCGATAAACACCGGCTCGCCACCGTTGAACCGCACGCTGTCCGGAAATGACGGCCAGTACGGTGTAGGCACCAGCACTTCATCGCCGTCGTCGAGGGTCGCGGCAAACGCGTTGAAGATGATCTGCTTGGCGCCGTTGGCAATGACGATGGAGGCCAGCGGATAGTCCAGTCGGTTTTCCTCCTGGAGTTTGCGTTGCACGGCCACCCGCAAGGCTTTCACGCCGGGGGTCGCGGTGTACTTGGTCGCACCGGCGGCGATGGCGGCATAGGCCGCTTGCTTGATGTGTTCGGGGGTATCGAAATCCGGCTCGCCGGTGGTCAGGTCGAGAATGTCGCGACCGGCCTCGCGCAACTCGGTGGCCCGGGATTTGGCGGCGGCATTGGCCGACAGCGAGACGCGTTGCACGCGCTGGGACAGACGAAGGCTCATGACGACGTCACCTCCACGACCTTGCCCGGATTGAGCAGGTTTTTCGGGTCCAGCGCCTGCTTGATCCGTCGCATCAAATTCAGCTCCACCGGGCTTTTGTAGCGTTCCAACAGGTCCCGTTTGCGCTGGCCAACGCCATGCTCGGCACTGATGGAACCGCCGTGGGCGTGGGCGCTGTCGTGCACCAGCAGACTGAGCGCCGCGTATTGAGCCATGTGCGCGTCGACCGTCGAATCCAGCGGGTGGGCAACGTTGTAGTGCAGGTTGCCGTCGCCCAGGTGGCCGAAGGTGAAATGGCGCACGCCCGGAAAATGCGCCTGCAACAGCGCATCGGTGTGCGCGACAAACGCCACGACCTGGGAAATCGGTACCGAGATGTCGTGCTTCATGTTGCGACCGGCACGCTTCTGCGCCTCGCTCATATTCTCGCGCAATTGCCACAGGGCTTCGCTCTGGGTGAGGCTTTCGGCAATCAGTGCATTGGCCAGGAACGCGTTTTCGAACGCCGCGCCGAGCACCTCTTCAAAAGCCTCGCGAGCATGGCTTTCGCTGTGGATATCCGACAGTTCCAGCAAGGCGAACCAGGGTTGAATGGCCCCGAGAAACGGTTGCGGGCCCTCAGGAAATTGCTCACGCAACAACGTCAGGCAATCGGCACTGAGCAGTTCGAACGCAGTGAGGCTGGCACCGAAACCGGCACGGGCATGAGATAGGAACTCCACCGCCTGGGCCAGGGAGTCGAAGGCCAGTAGCGCCGTGGCTTGCGCCTTGGGCAACGGGAACAGTTTCAGGGTCGCCGCAGTGATAATCCCGAGTGTGCCTTCGCTGCCAATAAACAGGTCACGCAGGTCGTAACCGGTATTGTCCTTGCGCAAGCCACGCAGACCGTTCCAGATTTCGCCCTCGGCCGTCACCACTTCCAGCCCCAGCGTCAGCTCGCGAGTATTGCCGTAGCGCAACACCGCCGTGCCACCGGCATTGGTGCCGAGATTGCCGCCGATGGTGCAACTGCCTTCGGCGCCCAGACTCAGGGGAAAGAGGCGGCCCGCTTCACGGGCGACGTTCTGCACGGTTTGCAATATGCAGCCGGCCTCGACGGTCAGGGTGTCGTTGTCGGTGTCCACCGCACGCACCCGGTTCAGGCGATCCAGCAACAGCAAAACGGCACGGCCGCTGGCGTCCGGTGTGGCGCCACCCATCAAACCGGTGTTGCCGCCCTGCACCACCACGGGCGTATCACAGGCCACACAGGCGCGGACCACGGCCGCAACTTCCTCGGTGTTCGCCGGATGCACGGCAGCAACCACCTGCCCGACATAACGTCCTTGTTTATCGGTCAGGTACGGCGCGGCCTCTTTGCTGCTCTGCACATGGCGGGCACCGAGCAGTTGCTGCAACACCTCGAACAACGGCCGACTCATGGTTGCGACGCCAGCGGCGCTACCTTGCGGTATTGCTCGTGCAGGTCACGCAAAGCCTGGGACGGCGCCATACCGGTACGCTCGCCGAGTTCGAGCAGCCAGCCACTGCGGTGCCAGTCGCGCACGATGGCATCTAGTTTCGCCTGGGTATCGTGCTCGCCTTTGCGCACCCAGATCACCGAGTTGGACGGAATCAAATCACCCGGCAGCGGAATGTCATACTCAGCCCACTCGGCATCGCTCAACAAGGCATGCATAGTCGGGCTAACATGCACCGCGGCAACGCAACCATTGCCGCGTAGCGACAACAGCGATTCCGACTGACTGCGGAAGGCCTTGATCTCGGCGCCGTAGGTTTCCTGCAAGGGCTTGATGAAGTTGCTGCCTTGGGACACGCACACCGGCTTGCCCTTGAGGTCGGCCCATTGCGTGATGCCCGCGCCTTTGCGAATCAACGCCGCGCCGCCGACTTCCTCGTACGGCGTAGGCACGTAATCGAGAATCTCGGCGCGCTCTTCGGTGAACTGCATGTTGGCAATCAGAATGTCGACCTTGCCCTGCTGCAAAAACTGCACGCGATTCGGCGCCAGCACCGAAACCGTCTTGGCCTCGACACCCATCGCCTTGGCGACACCCTTGGCCAATTCCACGTTGTAGCCCAAGTGTTCGCCGGTCTTCGGATCGAGGGTGCCGAACGGCGGACCGCTGAGAATCACCCCGATGCTGATGGCGTGGCGTTCCTCGATCTTGTCCAGCGTGGCGTCGGCCTGGGCGAGACTGGCGAGCATCCCGGCACACCCTGCCAGGCACAGGGTGAACAAGTTTTTTGCGGAGAAATAACGATTCATGCACGACTACCTTGCAAGCCCGTCGCGCAAAACGACGGGCTGTTAAAAACGAGGGGATGGCGGGCCGGGATCAGGCGCCGTTGGCTTGAAACTGTTTTTGCAGTTCCACCAGCGCGGGGGATGCGGGTGTGATGCGGTTGCGGGTCTGGGCTTCAATCAACCAGCCGCTGCGGTGCAGGTCCTTGATAATAGGATCGAGCCTGGCCTGGGTATCGCTTTCTCCACGACGGGTCCAGATCACCGACGGCGCGGGGTTGAGTTCCGGGCCGATCGCGCGATAGCCCTGCCATTCGGCGGTGTCGGCGAGCAGCGGATTGATGAGCGTGGCGTCATGCACCGCCGCGACGCAGTTGTTGCCGCGCAACGCCAGCAAGGATTCCGAAGAACTCTTGAAGGCTTTGATCTCAGCGCCAAACTCGGTCAGCGGCTTGATGTAACTGCTGCCTTGCGAAGTGCAGACCGGTTGGTTTTTCAGGTCTTCCCAACGGGTGATCTTGCTGTCCTTGAGCACCGCTGCGGAGCCGCCGACTCGATAGAACGGGGTCGGTACAAAACCGAGGATCTCGCCACGTTCGGCGGTCCATTCCATGTTGGCAATCAGCAAGTCGACCTTACCCTGCTGCAGAAACTGCACACGGTTGGCGGGCAACACCGGCACCAGTTCCACCTCGGCGCCTAGTCGCTGCCCCAATTCCTGCGCGAGCTCAACATTCAAGCCGCGCGGCTTCTGAGTGGCAGGATCAATCCCGCCAAAGGGGCCGCCGGACAGCAGCACGCCGACCACCAGCACATGACGCTGCTCGATCTTGTCCAGCGTCGCATCCGCATGGACGCCAGTACTGGCAGCCAAGGAGATCAGGGCGCCCAGCATCACGGGCAACAATTGTTTAACAGGCGTGCGCTTGAGCAACATGAACTTCCCCTAATGGTTGATCGGCATACCCCGACCGGGTGTGATGGCATCCTAGGTACAGCGTGGGTGTAACGGAAATGCAGATATCTAATATCGTTATAACTTGCGGTGTGGCCGCCAATACTTTTCAGCCTAAATCTCAGTGTTTATTGGGCAAATCACTAAAACGCTCCAAAACAAACAACGAACAAACATAAAGACCTGTAATGTTTATGTTTAGACTCCTGATATAAAAACAGCCCTGGTCCATTGTCATGTCGCCCCTGCCAACGCTTGATCTTGAATTGCTGCGCACCTTCATTGCCGTGGTGGATCACCACAGTTTTGCCGAGGCCGGCGCGCAACTGGACCGCACGCAATCGTCGGTCACCCAACACATGCAACGCCTGGAACAGCTCGTCGGTGTGAATCTGTTCGAGAAGCGCGGACGGCAAAAACAACTCACCGAAGCCGGCTTGCAGTTACTTCGGCATGCACGGCAGATGCTCTCGCTTAACGACGAGGCCCTGAACTCCCTGCGTGAAAGCAGCTTGAGCGGCGTGCTGCGCATCGGCTCACCCCATGACATTGCCGACACCATCCTGCCGCCGATCCTCAGCCACATCGCCCGCTCGGCACCGCGCTTGCGACTGGAGATCGATGTCGGCCGCAGTCCGTTCCTGATGGAAGACCTGCACCGGGGCAAGATCGACATGGTGATTTCCACCCGCGAAGACCCCAACCTCGAAGGCTTCGCCCTGCGCACTTCACCGGTGTGGTGGATCTGCTCGGCGCAGTACATTCACAACCCCGGCGAACCCTTGCCGCTGATTCTCGTGGACGAGCCGAGCATCTACCGCCGCTATGCGCTGCAAGCCCTGGAGCGTGCAAACATTCCCTGGCGCCAGGCGTATCTGGCCTCGAACCTGATTGGCATCAAGGCTGCGACGCGTGCGGGGCTGGGTGTCACGGCCCGCAGCATGGAAATGCTCGGCCCGGACATGCGCGTACTGGGTGAAACGGACGGATTGCCACGGCTGCCGGACGTGACGTATCACCTGTGGATTCGCCCCAACACGGTGAACCCGCTAGTGCGTCGAGCCTATGAGCTGATCAGAAGCAGCCGGGGGCTCTGACGCGATCAACTGCCCCCGCTGCTGTGCGCTTCCTCAAAGAAGTAATCCTTCCAACTGGCGGCCTTGTTTTTCAGCACACCCAGTTCCTGGAGCTTCTCGGCGTAGATATAGGTGCGCTGTGGCACCACGGTGAAGTCGATTTCGGGATCGGCGACGATCTTCTCAACCAGTGGCAGGGCCAGCTTCGACTGCTCCACGCGGATATAGGTCTGGGCGGCCGCCGGCTTATCGGCCTTGATGATTTTCTCGGCCTCGGCCAGCGCGGCGTAAAACGCCTTGTAGGTTTTCGGGTTTTCGTCGTGGAATTTCTCAGTGGTGTACAGCACGTTGAACGTGGCCTGGCCACCCAGTACGTCGTAGGAACTCAGTACCTTGTGTACGTTGGGGCTCTGCAATTCCTGATACTGGAACGGCGGGCTGGAAAAATGGGAGTTGATCTCCGAACCACCCGCAATCAGCGCCGATGTCGCATCGGGATGAGCGAGGCTGATCGAGATGTCGTCAAACTTTTTGAAATTGTCCGCACCAAACTGCTTGGCCGTTTCGATCTGCAAGGTGCGCGACTGGAACCCTACCCCCGCCGCCGGCACCGCAATGCGGTCCTTTTCGGTGAAGTCCTTGAGGCTTTTCACATTTGGATTATTGGTCAACAGGTAGTTGGGCATCGACCCCAGCGAAGCGATGGCCTTGACGTTTTGTTTGCCCTTGGTCCGATCCCAGATCGTCAACATCGGCGGCACACCCGCTGACACCACATCCAGCGCACCGGCCAGCAGCGCTTCGTTCATCGCCGTGGCGCCGGAAATGCTGTTCCAGTCGACCTTGATATCGAGGCCCTGCTCCTTGCCATGTTTCTCGATGAGCTGCTGATCACGCACCACATCCAGAATCAGGTAACCGATGCCAAATTGCTGGGCGATGCTGATTTTGCCTTCGGCCTGAACCAGGGGGCTGAGTAATGCGCTCAGCGCAGCCACGGAAGTGGCCAACAGGGTCAATGCGCTGCGCTTGAAAGGTGTCGTCATGAAAACCTCAATGTGAATGTGCGCCACTAATGCCGACAAGGGCAGGAACGCCACAATCCGTAGCAGCTGGCGAAGCCTGCGTTCGGCTGCGCAGCAGTCGTAAACCTGAGTTTGCGAGGTCTTCCTGACACACCGCATTGTCTGATTTCACGACTGCTGCGCAGCCGAACGCAGGCTTCGCCAGCTGCTACAAAGTGTGTTTTGGGGTCAGAGCTTGGCGATCGAGACTTCGGTGGATTTGACGAAAGCAATCACTTCGCTGCCGACTTTCAATTCAAGGTCGCGCACCGAACGGGTGGTGATCACCGAGGTGACGATTCCGGAGGCAGTTTGCACGTCGATTTCCGACACCACGTCGCCTTGCAGGATTTCCTTGATGACGCCTTTGAACTGGTTACGGACGTTGATCGCTTTGATGGTCATGATGAGGCTTCCTGTCTGAGGACGGGCACATCCGTTGGGATGCGCAGGCCTTCAAAGTGCACCACCTGGACAAACAACAAAAGGAATAAATAATTATCTATTTATTCCTTTTTTGAATATTGAGTCTTTGTGCTATTGGCCAAGTTGCGAGGACCTCACACCATTCGTCGCCTAGGCAAATCTTTGACGCAACGCACAAAGTGTCTGGCTTGGGGATTGCAAAGGCCGGTCGTAGCCGCTCGGAAACGACGTAATTCTGACGCGACAAATCAAACCAACACTTAAGGACCCCAGCGAAACGCTTGGTGAGTCACCCGGAGATTTAACGTGTCAACCCTCAGTGAAATCGCAGCGAACCACGCGAGAATGGCTAAAACAGTACAAGAATCGACCGGATTGATTGATCGGCACGTGCAAATTGTGGGTAGCTTCGAAGTCCCTTGCCTGGAAGAACAACCGCATATTCCACTGCACCTGATAGCTGGCGTGCAGGACAACCACCTTGGACAGGTACCGGCTTACTAGTCCTGAGTGTGTTTTCGCACCAATAAGTGGCGCCAGACGATTGCTGATCACCTATCGCGCACTTATTTGGTGCTAATTAAGACGACCCAATGATCGTTCCCACGCTCCGTGTGGGAATGCCTCCAAGGACGCTCCGCGTTCCAGCCCCACCGCCAATGTCGAGCCGAGCACCAACTTGACGCAGAGCGTCAGTGGCTGCATTCCCACGCAGAGCGTGGGAACGATCTCGCAGCGGCATTAATCCGAAGGCCGTACCCGCAACCGCCGCCCAAGCACATCCAACACATCACACCCATCCCGCAAAGGAATGGCGCACAGCAACGCAAAATCACTAAGAATGAACGACTCACACTCAAGCGAACCGCGCATCGACATGTTCTCGAGCACCTGTGTGACGGCGCGAATTCGATAATTGGCGGCGTCGTATAAAACATCGAGCGGCGCGTGGGTATCGACGAACAGCGTGGGCATGTCGGTGCAGTTGCTGGTGAGGGCCATGAAGCGGCTTTTGGGATGGGGGATTGGTTTTTCGTAGGGGGGATCGGGGTGTAGGGTTTTCATTTTTTCAGACCTTTGGCGGATAAATTTAAGCTGCCAACGGCCTTTCCTACGGGCTTGGGTGGCAGCCATACGCGGGAGTAGGAAACTGAGAAATCCACCAAACTCAGCCACGCCGAAGCGTGTCCCGCGCACAGCCGCCGCGAACGATCTTACGGACACAAATTAAGTGCCGCAATCAAACGACAGCGCTGATGCGCGGTGAATTTCCGAGGGTTCCTACACCCTGCCGCTGCATTTGCAGCGACAGCCAAAGACTATCCATGGATCTCACTTCGCACCAGTTCATGAAAGCCGCTACAAGTTGAAGGAAACTTCCGACGACCTTGCCCAGAAATTTCGCTTCCGTTTCACAAACGTCGCCTACCAAGTGGATTGGTCTTCAAGACTGGCTTTTTGAAGATCGTCTTTCCATTCCAAGGTTGCCAACCGGAAGATATCCTCGAAAAAAGCTCTGGTGTTATCCATCTCATCCCAGCCGCAAGGAAATGACGAATATGCTTCTGGGTCATACGCCAGCAGCGACTTAAAATCATATGCTGCGTCCTGAAGCGCCTCTTCCAAGCACTTATAAAGTAAAAATCGATGTCGGTATGACCGTTTTCTAGTCAGGCAGTACTTGAGTATTAGCTCTTCCCTGTCTGCAGGATTATTGGGATCAAACTGTTCCAACTCCTCCCCAAGGGTCTCTTCGCGATCATAAATATCAAAACACCCTAAAAAATATGAAGGCGTCGGGACGTATGGCTGTTCAGTTCCAGGATCAATAAGCATTTTTTCTCTACTTAATCGGATACAGCGTAAATGGCACGCCGTCATCATCAAATTTCATTTCAAATCCGTCCAAACCGATCAACTTCGGATTTTCTTTTGATTTGGAATTTGGCATGTACCCTTCCCCCGCGCCCGGAAGTCTCATTCTGACAACATCGTTGTCCTCATTGTCTTTCCCCGTGTAACGCGGAAGACCGTTCTTCGTTCTTGTTGTTGCAAGAGTGTAAGCCTCGAGCATCAACTCCCAACTGCTAAATCTGGAGCTTGGATTACCACGTTGGTGCCAGGGTTTTCTACCAGTTATCGGATCCGTACCATCAATAGCTCGCTGCTTCCATTTGGCATCTGGTACCGCTGGACTATGTTTCCCCACCATATGCATGCCCTGGCTTTTATCCAACCGTCTAACTTCTTTCTCGGCAAGCTCCTGAGCACTTAACTTAAGCTTCGGCAGCGCCGGCTCACCCTCATCCACCCTAGCACCAGTCGTATCATCCGGCGCCCCACACCCAGGCTTGTTCGGCGGCGGGCAGTTCCCGCTCAACCCCAACGGATCAACCCACCCCGTCGGATTCGGCGTGTACTGGTACGGATTCAGCCCACCCGCCAACTTGACCGGATCCTGCGTCAGGTACCGGCCAACATCCGGATCATAGTACCGATGCCGGTTGTAGTGCAGACCGCTCTCGGTGTCGAAGTATTGCCCCTGAAAGCGCAACGGCTGCTCAAGCTGCTCGCCCCCGCCCAGCGCCAGGTGCGTGACCTTGCCGTAGGCGTTGTACTTCGCCGACCAGACGATCTCGCCACCAAAATCGGTCAGTTCCTGCGGCGTACCCAGGTGGTCGAGTTGGTAGTAAAACGGGCAAGCCTTGCGTGGGCCTTTGCCGTCGAGCATGGCCAGCGGGCGGAAGCTGCCGGGTTCGTAGACGTAGCTGCGGTAGTGTTCGCGGCTGCTTTCGGCGACGAGGTTGTCGCCTTGCCAGAAGAATTCGGTGGTGTGGCCGTTGACGGTTTTGGCGATGCGGCGGCCGAAGGCGTCGTAGCGGTAGCTGGCGGTGCGACCGTCCGGGGTGGTGATGCCGATCAGGCGGTGCTGGCAGTCGTAGCGGTAGTCGGTGACGAGTTTTTGCGCGGTGCCGCGGCGTTCGCGGATCAGATTGCCGAAGGCGTCGTAGTCGTAGTGGCGGTCGCCTTGTAGGAGCAGGCGATTGCCCCGCACCTTGGCGGCGCCGGGGCGGTCCTGCATCAGCAGATTGCCGGCGGGGTCGTGGGAGAAGGTTTCCGCTGGGTCGTCGCGGGTGTGGCGCACGCGGGCCAGGCGGTTGAGCGGATCGTAGTAATAGCTGCGCTGGCCGTGGCGACTGTCGGCGACGGTGGCCAGGTTGCCATTGACCGCGTAGCCGTAATGGCGCATGTAGCGCGGCCGGGTTTGCTGGTGGATGGCGTGGGTCTGTAATCGGCCTTGTTCGTCATAGTGGTAGTGGCTGGTGAGCTGGCCTTGTTGGCGCTGCTGCTCGCGCCCAAACGCGAACTGGTGAGTGGTGAGCCGTGCGCCGTTGAGGTCGATGGCGGTCAGCGCGCCGCCCTTGGCGTGGTGGTAATCGAGTTTGCTGCCGTCCGGCAGGCGCAGCCGCTTGAGTTGGCCGCAGGCGTCGTAGCCATAGCGCAGGGTGCCCCAGCCTTGGTGTTCGGTGATCAGACGGTCCTGTTGGTCGTACTCGAATTCCAGCGGATGGTCGTGGCCGTCGTCGACGCTGATCAGGCGGCCGAGGTTGTCGTAGCGGTATTTGACCTTGATGCCGTCGGGTAGCGTTTTGACCAATAACCGCCCCGCTGAATCACGCTCGTAAGCGGTGATCAGCTGCGAACCGTCAGCGCCGAACTCGGTTTTCTCCAGCAGCTGGCCATTGAGGTCGTAGGCGTACGCCGTGCGTTGGCCGTCGAAGCCGGTTTCCTGTCGGATCAAGCCGCCGGGGGTGTAGTCCAGCCGATATTGCTCGCCGGATTCGTTTTCGATTTCTGTGAGCAACAACTGCGCGTTGTCGTAGCGGTACTTCAGCTGGGTACCGTCGGCATTGAGCCGGCGGCTGTCGTAGGCGTCGCTGATCGCCGTGAGTCGACCGTGGTGAAAGTGATAAAACCGCGCCTCGTCGCCGGCCTGGGCGAGGATCAGTTCTTCGGGTTCATTGCCGAGGTAAATCGCCGCGCGCGACAGGCAGTTGTGGATCGTCGGGCGTTCGGCGGACGGCAGCGGGAACGTGGTGCGACGGTTTTCGTGGTCAGTCCAGATGACGCTGGCGCCGTCGATGTCCAGTCGATGGGAGAGCGAGTGGCTCCAGCCAAACCCGAGGCCGCTGTCGATGTCGGCGGCGCTGGTGCGATAGAGTCGGGTGAAGTCAAACGGCAGGACACCGTCCAGCGAACCGTCGCTGAGGGTCAGCAGTTCTTCGCCAGTGACCATCGACACCGGGCATTTGTTGGTGGCGGTTTTATTGGCGGAATCGGCGGAGTCGCCGTTGGGATTTTTCGC
>NZ_JAVDUA010000049.1:0-24654 GCF_031456105.1 Pseudomonas sp. BE134
GCCGGCAGTTTGTTGCTCGATGGGACAACCCTTGCAGGGGCGGTGACGATCCGGAGCGGCGCGAACCTCGGCCTGCTGGGGGACTCCAGCATCGGCGGTCTCGAGGGGAGCGGTACGGCTGCGCTCGGCGCGCATGACCTGACACTCAATCGTGCCTCTGGCACGAGCCAGTTTGCCGGGCAATTGATGGGCACTGGCAATCTGATCAAGGACGGTAGTTACACCCAGATATTCAGAGGGGATGTGGCTCAAGGGTTAGGTGGTCACACCGAACTCAGGTCGGGCGTGCTCAAGCTCGACATCGCGGCGGCAGACGCGGCAGCATTCAACCAGACCGTCGTACTGAAAGGTGGCTGGCTGGACTTGTCCGACAGCACCGACATCGGTGACTGGAGCCACCTGGTGCTCGACGATCAATCCAATGGTGTCGGCGGCGTCATCGGTTCCGGCGACTCCGTGTATTTGCAGGATGGTGATTTCAACGCCACGATCGGCCAGCCGGGTCGAGATAATCTCTACGTGATCAAGGATGGCAGCGGTGAAACCGTGCTGGGCGGCAATAACACCTACGTCGGCCATACCCGAATCAATGACGGCACCCTGACCATCCGTCAGGATGGCGCCTTGGGCGACACAAACCTGTCTCGTGAAGTCGTGTTCAACGGCGGTCAGCTAAAGGTCGACGGCAGTTTCGACAGTCAGCGAACCTTGGAATTACGCCAAAATGGCGCGTTGCAAGTCACCGATGGCAACGATGTGACATTCAACGGAGGTGTTCTGGAAACCGGGGGGAGTTTCGACTTTACCAAGACCGGTAATGGCACCCTGACCCTGTCCGGCGCGCTGGATTATACGGGCACGACCTTTGTGGATGCCGGCACTCTGGCCCTGGACAACACCACTCTGACCGGCAATGTGGTGGGGCTGAACGGTGCCTTGCTGCGCCTGCAAAACGGGGCCCGCTTGATTGGCTCGATTGACCCGCTCGATGTGACGCTGGAGCCCGGCACTCACTGGACCATGACCGCCGACTCGCTGATCGACACGCTGAACAACGCCGGCAATATCGACTTCCAGGCCCCGACGGGAGCCTTTGCCGCAAAGAGACTGACCGTCAACAACCTGAACGGCAACGGCGGCTTGATCACCCTCAATACCGTGTTGGGTGACAGCTCATCGTTGTCCGATACCCTTGTTATTGATGGCGGTACGGCGACAGGAGATACCCGACTGGGCATCCGTAATGCCAATGGCCTAGGCGATCAAACCTCGGGCAACGGCATCCTGCTGGTGGATGCCGTCAATGGCGCTACCACCAACACTGATGCCTTCAGATTGAATGCTCCAGTATTGGGTGGCGCCTACGAGTACACCCTGCACCGCGATTCGGCGAGTCAGGACTGGTTCCTCACCTCGGATCTTGTAGATCCAGGCACTCCAGGAACACCTGACAATCCGGGAACACCCGACAATCCGGGAACACCTGACAAACCGGGAATACCTGACAAGCCGGGAATACCTGACAAGCCGGGAACACCCGGTAAGCCTGACAACGATCGGCGCCCGAATTACCGCGCTGAAACCTCGTTGTATTCCGTGCTGCCCTCCATGGCATTGGACTACGGCAACGCGTTGGTCGGGACCCTGCATGACCGACGTGGAGCGTTTGCCAGCACGGCATACAACGACGAGCAACGGGTCTGGGCACGCACACTGGCCCAGAAAAACACGCACAATGGTGCCGCTAATGGCATCTATGGAAAGGGGGCGGCCTATGATTCCACTCTCACCGCACTTCAATTAGGAACGGATCTGTTCCAGCGCAACGACAGCAACGGCAAGGATCGCGCCGGGTTCTATGGCGCCATTGGTCAAAACAAAGGCTCAGTGGATCACTTTGACAGCCGTAATGCTGGCAATAACAACTTGACCGCCTACTCGCTGGGCGTCTATTGGACGCATATTGCCCCTTCTGGCTGGTATCTGGACAGTGTGCTGCAAGCCACCTGGAACGAGGTGCAAGCAAAATCGGCCAATGGACTGGGTCTGAGCACTCAGGGCCTGGGCACCGCCGCTTCGTTTGAGGCCGGCATGCCATTTGATGTGGGTGGCGGCGTGGTGGTCGAACCCCAGGCTCAGGTGGTCTATCAGCACATCGGTCTGGACAAAGCACATGATCAGGCCGCCGGGGTAGATTTTGGTGCGATCGATAGCCTGCAAACCCGACTCGGCGCGCGCGTGGCCAAAACCTGGAGCAAGAGCGAGCAGCTCCCGGTAACAGCGTGGGTGCGGCCGAGTGTGGTGAAAGAGTTCAAGGGTAATCCGACCACCAGCTTCTCCACCTCGACTCAAGGCGAAGTGGACTTCAGCTCGGATATGCGTGGCACGTCACTTAAACTTGATGGCGGCGTCGAAGGTCAGTTGACCGAGAGTATTTCAGTCAACACCAAAGTAGGTTATGAATGGGGTATTTCCAGCAACACCGATGGTGATGGATATAGCGCCCAGGTCGGTCTGACCGTCAAGTTCTAATGTTCTGAAGGTATCGCTCGGCGGCAAAGGTTTTTGATGTGGCTATCAAAACCTCTGCCGCCGTTTTTTGTTTGTCTGAAATATAGGCAATCAAGGTAGGGTTGCGAGCCCCGAGCTCACACACGATGAACAAGATCGGCGCGTGCAGTTGGAATACTGCTGACCTGGTCGACCAACAGGGAGAAGCGCACACCCGATTGAAAGGTCAGATGGCGGATCGCATATCGGAGACGCATTGTTTACACACCATAACGATTCAGTAACAAATAGGTATAGATCAGGAAACGGCTTTGCAAACAACGAAAAAGGCCCTTGGCAGAAGAGCTAAGGGCCTTTACTTACACGAGTAAAAAGCTATACGTCAGAACGGAATATCGTCATCAAAGCTGTCGAAATCCGGAGCCGGCTGAGGAGCGGCCTGCTGCTGTGGAGCCGGACGCGACTGTTGCGGAGCCGACTGCTGTGGACGAGGAGCCTGTTGGCGTGGAGCCGGGGCGGATTGCTGGTAGTTGTTGCCCCCACCTTGTTGGTCGCCCTGTTGTGGACGGCCGCCCAGCAGTTGCATGGTGCCTTGCATGTCGACCACGATTTCAGTGGTGTAACGCTTGATACCGTCTTTTTCCCACTCGCGGGTCTGCAGCTTGCCTTCGATGTACACCTGCGAGCCTTTACGCAGGTATTCGCCGGCGATTTCGGCAACCTTGCCGAACATCGAAACTCGGTGCCATTCGGTCTTCTCGACCTTCTGACCGGTTTGCTTGTCGGTCCATTGTTCGCTGGTCGCCAGACTCAGGTTGGTCACGGCGTTACCGTTAGGCAAGTAGCGAACTTCGGGATCCTGGCCGCAAGTGCCGACCAATATGACTTTGTTAACCCCACGGGCCATAACGTTCTCCTAGGCTACGCACGCCGCCTCGGCCGGGTTGTTCACCAAGCGCTCAAGGGTGGTGCGATCCAATAGTTCGGTGTCCAATTTGATGTAAATCGCCGCTTCGTCTGCGATGATCACTGCATCTGTTACCCCTACGACAGCCTTAAGGCGCTCGACCAGACCCGCTTCGCGGATCGCCTCGGGCGACAACGGCACGCGCAGACTCGTCACGTAGGGAGGTTCACGCATGGTAACAGCAAAGGCCAACCAGAGGGCAGCCAGACCGGCGCATCCAAGGAACACAACCGACAGACCGCCATGCTGATACATCCAGCCGCCGAGGATACCGCCCAGTGCCGAACCGAGGAACTGGCTGGTGGAATAAACCCCCATCGCCGTGCCCTTGCCACCTGCTGGTGAAACCTTGCTGATCAGCGAAGGCAACGAAGCTTCCAGCAGATTGAACGCAGTGAAAAACACCACTGTCCCGATCACCAGAGCCCGCAAGCCATCGCCGAACTGCCAGAAGAATAGCTCAGTGAGCATCAGCGTCACGACGGCGCCGAGTAAAACTCGTTTCATTTTGCGTCTCTTCTCGCCGTAGATAATGAACGGGATCATGGCGAAGAAGGAAATCAATAGCGCGGTCAGGTACACCCACCAATGCTGCTCTTTGGGCAAACCGGCTTTTTCGACCAGTGCCAACGGCAATGCCACGAAGCTCGACATCAACATCGCGTGCAACACAAAAATGCCGAGGTCCAGGCGCAGCAGATCCGGGTGCTTGAGCGTCGGCATCAACGCCTGGCGCGCGACACCCGACTCGCGGTGCTGTAACGGACCGGTGGATTTCGGCACCATGAACATCACGATGACGATGCCGAACAACGCCATGCCGCCCGTGGCGAGAAAAAGTCCGGACAGGCCAAAAGCACGGGTAAGCAACGGCCCGACCACCATGGCAACAGCGAATGACAGACCAATCGTCATGCCGATCATGGCCATCGCTTTGGTCCGATGCTGTTCGCGAGTCAGGTCTGACAACAACGCCATGACGGCGGCAGAAATCGCCCCCGCGCCTTGCAGGATTCGCCCGGCGATGACGCCCCAGATCGAATCGGCATTGGCCGCCAGCACGCTGCCCAGGGCGAAGACGATCAGCCCCAGGTAAATCACCGGACGGCGTCCAATGCGGTCGGAAATGACGCCGAAAGGAATCTGGAAGATTGCCTGGGTCAGGCCGTAAGCGCCGATCGCCAACCCGATCAGGGCCGGTGTCGCGCCTGCCAGATCCATCCCATAGGTCGCCAGTACCGGCAACACCATGAACATGCCAAGCATACGGAAGGCGAACACCAGGGCCAGACCGCTTGCTGCGCGGGTCTCACTGCCACTCATGCGTTCGCTGTGGGGATCGTGCATGGAAAAACCTCATGTGAACCGGCCGCGATTCTACCAGTCCCATCGAATGACAGGGTATATCGCGACGCTTTGACGCGTTCGGCTGACAGACTCTTCATGTAAGACAATCACCCACTCGTTTGACAGTGTGCATCCATCCAGTATTTGGCCGTATACTCCTACGTTTTCGACGCCCGCCAAGCGAGGCTACTTTGGACAAGATCCTGATTCGTGGGGCCCGGACCCACAACCTGAAGAACATCGACCTGACCCTGCCACGGGACAAGCTGATCGTCATCACCGGCCTGTCCGGGTCGGGCAAATCGTCCCTGGCATTCGACACGCTGTACGCCGAAGGCCAGCGCCGCTACGTCGAATCACTGTCGGCCTACGCCCGGCAGTTTTTGTCGATGATGGAAAAACCGGACGTCGACACCATCGAAGGTCTGTCGCCCGCCATTTCCATCGAACAAAAGTCGACCTCGCACAACCCGCGCTCGACAGTCGGCACCATCACCGAAATCTACGACTACCTGCGCCTGCTTTATGCGCGCGTGGGTATTCCGCGCTGCCCGGATCACGATATTCCACTGGAAGCACAAACTGTCAGCCAGATGGTCGACCTGGTCCTCGCCCAACCGGAGGGCAGCAAACTGATGTTGCTGGCGCCGGTGATCCGCGAGCGCAAAGGCGAACACCTGTCAGTCTTCGAAGAATTGCGTGCACAAGGTTTTGTGCGAGCGCGAGTCAATGGCCGACTCTGCGAGCTGGACGAGTTGCCGAAACTGGATAAACAGAAGAAGCACACGATTGATGTCGTGGTCGACCGTTTCAAGGTGCGTGCCGATCTGCAACAGCGTCTGGCCGAGTCGTTCGAGACTGCACTGAAACTGGCTGACGGCATTGCGCTGGTTGCGCCGATGGATGACGAGCCAGGTGAAGAGATGATCTTCTCCGCCCGCTTCGCTTGCCCGATCTGCGGCCATGCCATCAGCGAACTGGAACCCAAGCTGTTCTCCTTCAACAACCCGGCCGGCGCATGCCCGACTTGTGATGGCCTGGGCGTTAAGCAGTTTTTCGACATCAAGCGCTTGGTGAATGGCGAGCTGACACTGGCCGAGGGCGCGATTCGAGGATGGGACAGGCGCAACGTCTATTACTTCCAGATGCTCGGGTCGTTGGCGTCCCACTACAAATTCAGCCTGGAAGTACCGTTCAACGAACTGCCGGCCGATCAGCAGAAATTCATCCTGCATGGCAGCGGCTCGCAGAATGTCGATTTCAAATACTTGAACGACCGTGGCGACATCGTTAAACGCTCGCACCCGTTCGAAGGCATCGTTCCGAACCTTGAACGCCGCTATCGCGAAACCGAGTCCGCTTCGGTACGTGAAGAGCTGGCCAAATTCCTCAGCACTCAGGCATGCCCGGATTGCCGTGGCACACGCCTGCGTCGCGAGGCGCGGCACGTTTGGGTGGGTGAGAAGACGTTGCCAGCGGTGACGAATCTGCCGATTGGCGACGCCTGTGAATACTTCGGCGCACTGAAGCTGACAGGCCGTCGCGGCGAGATCGCCGACAAGATTCTCAAAGAGATCCGTGAGCGTCTGCAGTTCCTGGTCAACGTGGGCCTCGACTACTTGTCGCTGGATCGTAGTGCCGACACATTATCCGGCGGCGAGGCTCAGCGGATTCGTCTGGCCAGCCAGATCGGCGCCGGTTTGGTGGGCGTTCTGTACATCCTCGACGAACCGTCGATTGGTCTGCACCAACGGGATAACGACCGGTTGCTCGGCACACTCAAGCACCTGCGCGATATCGGCAACACAGTGATTGTGGTCGAGCACGACGAAGACGCGATTCGCCTGGCAGACTACGTTGTGGATATCGGTCCGGGCGCAGGCATACACGGCGGGCATATCGTCGCCGAAGGCACACCGGCCGAGGTCATGGCGCACCCTGACTCGTTGACCGGCAAGTACTTGTCGGGGCGGGTGAAGATCGCCGTTCCCGCCAATCGCACACCGCGCAACAAGAAGTTGTCGCTGTCGCTCAAGGGTGCTCGCGGTAACAACTTGCGCAATGTCGACCTGGACATTCCGATTGGCTTGCTTACCTGCGTGACCGGCGTGTCCGGCTCCGGCAAGTCGACGCTGATCAACAACACGCTGTTTCCTTTGAGCGCTACGGCACTCAATGGCGCGACAACGCTGGAAGCTGCCGCGCACGACAGCATCAAGGGCCTGGAGCATCTGGACAAGGTCGTCGATATTGACCAAAGCCCTATCGGCCGGACGCCGCGTTCCAACCCCGCGACCTATACCGGGCTGTTCACACCGATTCGTGAGCTGTTCGCCGGAGTGCCGGAATCGCGCTCACGGGGTTACGGTCCGGGCCGCTTCTCCTTCAACGTGAAGGGCGGACGTTGCGAGGCCTGCCAGGGCGACGGCTTGATCAAGGTGGAAATGCACTTCCTGCCCGACATCTATGTCCCTTGTGACGTCTGCAAGAGCAAGCGCTACAACCGCGAAACCCTTGAGATCAAGTACAAGGGCAAGAGCATCCACGAAACCCTCGAGATGACCATCGAGGAAGCCCGGGTGTTCTTCGACGCGGTTCCAGCACTGGCGCGCAAACTTCAGACGCTGATGGATGTTGGCCTGTCGTACATCAAGCTGGGGCAATCGGCGACCACGCTATCCGGTGGTGAGGCGCAGCGGGTGAAACTGTCCCGAGAACTGTCCAAGCGCGATACCGGGAAGACGCTGTACATCCTCGATGAGCCAACCACTGGACTGCACTTCGCTGACATCCAGCAACTGCTCGATGTATTGCATCGCCTTCGCGACCACGGCAACACCGTGGTGGTGATCGAGCATAACCTCGACGTGATCAAGACCGCTGACTGGTTGGTGGACCTCGGCCCAGAGGGCGGTTCCAAGGGCGGGCAGATCATTGCCGTCGGCACTCCGGAAGAAGTGTCCGAGATGAAGCAGTCCCACACCGGCTTCTACCTCAAGCCGCTGCTGGAGCGCGATCGGGCCTGAATCCAGCGCAAAAAGAAAGCCCCTGTCACTTGCTCAGTGACAGGGGCTTTTTTTGTTTCGGTGCAATCAGGCGTGAGATTGGAGGTAGTTCTCTAGACCGATCAACTTGATCAGCCCCATCTGCTTTTCAAGCCAGTAGGTGTGATCTTCTTCGGTGTCATGCAATTGAACCCGCAGCATCTCGCGGCTGACATAGTCCTTGTGCTGCTCGCAGAGCTTGATGCCCTTGCAGAGCGCGGCGCGGACTTTGTATTCCAGTCGCAGGTCGGCGGCGAGCATGTCTGGCACGGTGGTGCCCACATCAAGATCGTCGGGACGCATGCGAGGCGTGCCTTCGAGCATCAGAATACGACGCATCAGGGCATCAGCATGCCCGGCTTCTTCTTCCATCTCGTGGTTGATACGTTCGTAGAGCTTGGTGAAACCCCAGTCCTCATACATCCGCGAATGGACGAAATATTGATCACGCGCCGCCAGTTCGCCGGTCAGCAACGTGTTGAGGTAATCGATTACGTCTGGGTGGCCTTGCATCGCCCTACATCTCCCTGCTTGAAAGTCTGTAGTTTGAACCAAGGCGACCGTTTGGTCACTTCGTTTGCGCGATAAAAGCGAAGATATTCTGAGAAAAGTAGTTTAAATAACGCAAAAACCGCCCAATCGAGGGCGGTTCTGCTTCTCATTTAGACTTCGTTAAGCTGTACGTTGAGCAGCTTTGCGATTGCTTCTCCATACGCTGGATCGGCTTTGTAGAAATGCTGCAATTGGCGATCAACTACATCGCTGGAAACCCCGGCCATAGCGCCGGCAATGTTGTTCACCAACAGCGTTTTCTGCTCATCGCTCATCAAACGGAACAACGCGCCGGCATGGCTGTAGTAATCGGTGTCTTCGCGATGATCGTAACGATCAGCCGCGCCACTGAGTGCCAAGGGCGGCTCCGCATAGCGAGGCGCTTGCTTCGGCGATTCGACGTAGCTGTTTGGCTCATAGTTAGGTGCGGCACCGCCGTTACTGCCAAACGCCATCGAACCATCGCGCTGGTAGCTGTTCACCGGGCTACGAGGCGCGTTCACCGGCAGTTGCTGGTGATTGGTGCCAACGCGGTAGCGGTGAGCATCCGCGTAAGCAAATACGCGACCTTGCAGCATACGATCAGGCGACAAACCAACGCCCGGTACCATGTTGCCCGGACCGAATGCAGCTTGCTCGACTTCAGCAAAGTAGTTCATTGGGTTGCGATTGAGTTCCAACTCACCCACTTCGATCAACGGAAACTCTTTCTGTGACCAGGTTTTGGTCACATCGAACGGGTTCTCGTAGTGCGCCGCCGCCTGAGCCTCGGTCATGATCTGGATGCACACACGCCATTTCGGGAAGTCACCACGTTCGATTGCGCCGAACAGGTCGCGCTGGGCGTAATCAGGATCGTTACCCGCCAGGCGTGCGGCTTCTGCCGGCGCGAGGTTCTTGATCCCTTGCTTTGTCTTGTAGTGCCACTTCACCCAATGCCGCTCGCCATTAGCGCTGATCAGGCTGTACGTGTGGCTGCCGAAGCCGTGCATATGCCGGTAGCCATCAGGTATGCCGCGATCCGAGAACAGGATGGTGACCTGGTGCAGCGCCTCAGGCGAATGCGACCAGAAGTCCCACATCATCTGCGCGCTTTTCAAATTACTTTGCGGCAGGCGTTTTTGAGTGTGAATAAAATCCGGAAATTTCAAAGGATCGCGAATGAAGAACACGGGCGTGTTATTGCCGACGATGTCCCAGTTGCCTTCCTCGGTATAGAACTTCAGGGCGAAGCCACGTGGATCGCGTTCGGTATCGGCCGAACCACGCTCACCGCCGACGGTGGAAAACCGCAGGAACGCTGGGGTTTGCTTGCCAACTGACTCGAACAGTTTGGCGCTGGAGTACTGGGTGATGTCACGCGTGACGGTGAACGTGCCGTAGGCACCCGACCCCTTGGCGTGGACACGGCGTTCCGGGATGTTTTCACGGTTGAAATGGGCAAGCTTCTCGATCAGGTGAAAGTCGTCGAGCAGCAGTGGGCCACGTGGGCCGGCGGAGCGGGAATTCTGGTTATCGGCGACAGGAGCGCCACTGGCGGTGGTAAGCGTTTTACTTTGGCTCATGCGATCTCTTCCCTTGTCAGTTTTGGAACTGCCGGCTAATCGGCCTGGGACGGAGTATTGACCATTGATCAGGAAGGCTACAAATTCATTAATTTGCAGATATCAATAGAAAAATACTACCAACGCATCCCGTTCACAGCATGACGGCATGGACCGCAAAGAAGCTTGTATAAACAGCGCGCGTTTTTACAGACACAAAAAACCGGGCACTAGGCCCGGTTCTTCGTTTCAGACTGACGTCTTACTCAGCGGATACAGCTTCACCGCCGGTAGCACGATCAACCAACTCGACGTACGCCATAGGCGCGTTGTCGCCAGTGCGGAAGCCGCACTTGAGGATGCGCAGGTAGCCACCCTCACGGGTAGCGTAACGCTTGCCCAGGTCGTTGAAGAGCTTACCAACGATAGCTTTCGAACGAGTACGGTCGAAAGCCAGACGGCGGTTAGCCAGGCTGTCTGTCTTGGCCAAAGTGATCAGCGGCTCAGCAACGCGACGCAGTTCTTTAGCTTTCGGCAGTGTAGTTTTGATCAGCTCGTGCTCGAACAGCGACACTGCCATGTTTTGAAACATGGCCTTGCGGTGCGAGCTAGTGCGGCTCAGGTGACGACCACTTTTACGATGACGCATGGTTCATTCCTTACCAAACACGACGTTCGGTGATTACGACGATCAGGCAGTCGCCTTGTCGTCCTTCTTAAGACTTGCAGGCGGCCAGTTGTCGAGGCGCATGCCGAGGGACAGACCGCGGGAGGCCAGAACGTCCTTGATTTCAGTCAAGGATTTCTTGCCAAGGTTCGGAGTCTTCAACAGCTCTACTTCGGTACGCTGAATCAGGTCACCGATGTAGTAGATGTTTTCCGCCTTAAGGCAGTTAGCCGAACGTACAGTCAGTTCCAGATCGTCAACCGGGCGAAGCAGGATCGGATCGATCTCGTCTTCCTGCTCGACAACCACTGGCTCACTGTCACCTTTGAGATCGACGAACGCAGCCAACTGCTGTTGCAGAATGGTTGCAGCGCGGCGGATAGCCTCTTCAGGATCCAGAGTACCGTTGGTTTCCAGATCAATAACCAGCTTGTCCAGGTTAGTACGCTGTTCGACACGGGCGTTTTCCACCACGTATGCGATACGGCGAACCGGGCTGAACGAAGAGTCAAGCTGCAAGCGACCGATGCTGCGGCTTTCGTCTTCATCGCTCTGACGCGAGTCTGCCGGTTCATAACCACGACCACGAGCTACGGTGAGCTTCATGTTCAGGGCGCCGTTAGACGCCAGGTTAGCGATTACGTGATCGGGGTTAACGATCTCGACATCATGATCCAGCTGAATATCGGCAGCGGTAACCACCCCCGAACCCTTCTTCGACAAGGTCAGCGTAACTTCGTCACGACCGTGCAGCTTGATAGCCAGACCTTTAAGGTTCAACAGGATTTCAATTACGTCTTCCTGTACGCCTTCGATGGCGCTGTACTCATGGAGTACACCGTCAATCTCGGCCTCGACTACTGCACAGCCGGGCATTGAGGACAACAGGATGCGGCGCAGCGCGTTGCCCAGGGTGTGGCCAAAACCACGCTCGAGAGGCTCGAGAGTGATCTTGGCGCGGGTTGGACTGACAACCTGCACATCAATGTGGCGGGGTGTCAGGAACTCATTTACCGAAATCTGCATGGATGCACCTATTTTCTAGCCCTTACTTGGAGTAGAGCTCGACAATCAGGCTTTCGTTGATGTCGGCGGACAGATCACTGCGAGCTGGAACGTTCTTGAAAACGCCCGACTTCTTCTCAGTGTCTACTTCTACCCATTCTACGCGGCCACGTTGGGCACACAGATCGAGAGCTTGGACAATGCGAAGTTGGTTCTTTGCTTTCTCGCGAATCGCGACCACGTCACCAGCACGAACCTGGTAGGACGGTACGTTTACGGTCTGACCGTTAACGCTGACGGATTTGTGCGATACCAGCTGACGGGATTCGGCACGAGTAGAGCCAAAACCCATACGGTATACAACGTTGTCCAGACGGCATTCGAGCAGTTGCAGCAGGTTTTCACCGGTTGCACCTTTCTTGCCAGCAGCTTCTTTGTAGTAGCCGCTGAATTGACGCTCGAGAACGCCGTAGATACGACGGACCTTCTGCTTTTCACGCAGTTGGGTGCCGTAATCGGACTGGCGACCGCGGCGTTGGCCGTGGATACCAGGTGCTGCTTCAATGTTGCACTTCGATTCGATCGCGCGCACGCCGCTCTTCAGAAAGAGATCGGTGCCTTCGCGACGAGCGAGTTTGCATTTTGGACCAATGTAACGAGCCATTCTTTACAATCTCCTGGATTACACGCGGCGCTTCTTCGGCGGACGGCACCCGTTGTGCGGGATTGGCGTCACGTCGGTGATGCTGGCGATCTTGTAGCCACAGCCGTTCAAAGCGCGGACTGCAGATTCACGACCTGGGCCTGGACCTTTGACGTTAACGTCGAGGTTTTTCAGACCGTATTCCAGCGCAGCTTGACCAGCACGTTCAGCAGCTACTTGAGCAGCAAACGGGGTGGACTTGCGGGAACCGCGGAAACCCGAACCACCGGAGGTAGCCCAGGAAAGAGCGTTGCCTTGACGGTCGGTGATGGTCACGATTGTGTTGTTAAAAGATGCATGGATGTGGGCGATGCCATCAACCACTGTCTTTTTAACTTTTTTACGAGGACGAGCAGCAGGTTTTGCCATGATAATTTTCCTGTCGATTCGCGGGGGCGATTACTTGCGGATCGGCTTACGCGGACCTTTACGGGTACGCGCGTTAGTCTTGGTACGCTGACCGCGCACTGGAAGACCACGACGATGACGCAGACCGCGATAGCAACCGAGGTCCATCAAACGCTTGATTTTCATGTTGATTTCGCGACGCAGGTCACCTTCAGTGGTGAACTTCGCCACTTCGCCACGCAGCTGTTCAATCTGCTCGTCGCTCAGATCTTTGATCTTTGCGGCTGGGTTTACCCCAGTCACTGCACAGATCTTCTGTGCAGTAGTGCGACCAACACCATAGATGTAGGTCAGCGAGATAACAGTATGCTTGTTATCTGGAATGTTAACGCCTGCAATACGGGCCATTCAGTGGGACTCCAATTGACAGCTACCTACGCCCCGGAAGCCAAGAAATAGGGCGCGAGATAATATCGCTGTAATAACAAATAATCAACCCGGTAGCGCACTAGCTACCGGGCTTGAAGCACAATCACACTCAGCCTTGGCGCTGTTTGTGACGCGGTTCCGCGCTGCAAATTACTCGAACGACACCTTCGCGGCGAATAATTTTGCAGTTACGGCACAGCTTTTTCACCGATGCACGAACTTTCATCACCAACTCCTCGAACCTTATGGGTACTCAGCGCAACATGCCGCTGCCGTAACCCTTCAGGTTGGCTTTCTTCATCAGGGATTCGTACTGGTGCGAAACGAGGTGCGATTGTACTTGGGACATGAAGTCCATCACAACCACGACGACGATCAGCAACGAGGTCCCGCCAAGGTAGAACGGTACGTTTGCTGCAACCACCAGGAACTGGGGAAGCAGACACACGGCCGTCATATAAAGAGCACCGAACAGAGTCAAACGGGTCAAAACGCCATCAATATAGCGCGCAGACTGTTCGCCCGGACGGATACCCGGAATAAAGGCACCGGACTTCTTCAGGTTTTCCGCTACGTCTTTCGGATTGAACATCAACGCCGTATAGAAGAAGCAGAAGAAAATAATCCCTGCACTAAACAGCAGAATATTCAACGGCTGACCAGGAGCGATCGACTGCGAGATGTCCTGCAACCAGCCCATACCTTCAGACTGACCAAACCAGGCACCCAACGAAGCCGGGAACAGCAAAATGCTGCTCGCGAAAATGGCCGGAATAACACCGGCCATGTTCACCTTCAGCGGCAAGTGGCTCGTCTGCGCAGCAAACACCTTACGGCCCTGCTGACGCTTGGCGTAGTGAACAGCAATACGACGCTGACCACGCTCAATGAACACCACAAAACCGATAATCGCTACTGCCAGCAAACCGATGGCAACCAAGGCGAAGATGTTGATATCACCCTGACGTGCAGACTCAAAAGACTGCCCTATTGCTCTCGGAAGACCGGCGACGATACCCGAAAAAATCAACATCGAGATACCGTTGCCAACACCACGCTCAGTAATCTGCTCACCCAGCCACATCATGAACATCGCACCAGCCACAAAAGTGGTTACCGCGACGAAATGGAAGCTAAAGTCACCAGTGAACGAAACGCCCTGCCCCGCCAGACCAATGGACATGCCAATAGCCTGGACAAGAGCAAGAGCGACAGTGAGGTAGCGGGTGTACTGGCTGATCTTGCGACGGCCAGCTTCACCTTCCTTCTTCAACTGCTCCAGCTGCGGGCTGACGGCGGTCATCAGCTGCATGATGATCGATGCCGAAATGTACGGCATGATCCCCAGTGCAAAGATACTCATCCGCTCCAGCGCGCCGCCGGAAAACATGTTGAACAAGCTAAGAATGGTCCCCTCATTCTGTCGAAACAGGTCCGCGAGTCGGTCCGGGTTGATACCTGGAACCGGGATGTGTGCGCCTATTCGGTAGACGATAATCGCCAGGAACAGAAAACGCAGACGAGCCCAGAGTTCAGACATACCGCCTTTGCCGAGCGCAGAGAGAGCACCTTGCTTAGCCATTTATTCCTCGAACTTGCCGCCAGCTGCTTCGATAGCCGCACGCGCACCTTTGGTGGCGCCGATTCCCTTTCCGATGGTGACAGCGCGAGTAACTTCGCCGGACAGCATGATTTTCACACGCTGTACGTTGACGTTGATCACGTTGGCATCTTTCAGGGACTGCACGGTGACGATGTCGCCTTCCACTTTAGCCAGCTCGGACAGACGCACTTCTGCGCGATCCATGGCCTTCAGGGAAACGAAACCGAACTTCGGCAGGCGACGATGCAGCGGCTGTTGACCGCCTTCAAAGCCTGGAGCAATGGTGCCACCGGAGCGGGAGGACTGACCTTTGTGGCCACGGCCACCGGTCTTGCCCAAACCACTACCGATACCACGGCCCGGACGATGCTTTTCGCGACGGGAACCCGGCGCTGGACTCAGATCATTGAGTTTCATCGATTAACCCTCGACACGCAGCATGTAGTAAGCCTTGTTGATCATCCCGCGATTCTCGGGAGTATCAAGTACTTCTACAGTGTGACCGATGCGACGCAGACCCAGACCCTTAACGCACAGTTTGTGGTTAGGGATGCGGCCGGTCATGCTTTTGATCAGCGTAACTTTAACGGTAGCCATGATCAGAAGATCTCCTTGACGCTTTTGCCACGCTTGGCGGCAATGGATTCAGGAGACTGCATAGCTTTCAAACCTTTGAAAGTGGCGTGAACCACGTTTACCGGGTTAGTCGAGCCGTAGCACTTGGCCAGAACGTTCTGAACGCCAGCAACTTCGAGGACAGCACGCATAGCGCCGCCAGCGATGATACCGGTACCTTCAGAAGCAGGCTGCATGTACACCTTCGAAGCGCCGTGACCGGACTTCATTGCGTACTGCAGAGTGGTGCCGTTCAGGTCAACTTGGATCATGTTGCGGCGAGCAGCTTCCATTGCCTTCTGGATCGCAGCAGGCACTTCACGTGACTTGCCACGGCCGAAGCCAACACGCCCTTTACCATCACCAACCACGGTCAACGCGGTGAAAGTGAAGATACGGCCGCCTTTAACGGTTTTGGCTACGCGGTTAACTTGAACCAGCTTCTCGATGTAGCCTTCGTCGCGCTTTTGGTCGTTATTTGACATAACTTAGAACTCCAGCCCAGCTTCACGAGCAGCATCAGCCAGCGCCTTGACGCGGCCGTGGTACTTGAAGCCAGAGCGGTCGAAAGCCACCTGCGAGACGCCAGCGGCTTTAGCACGCGTAGCGACCAGCTGGCCAACCTTAGTGGCCGCGTCGATGTTGCCAGTGGCGCCATCACGCAGTTCTTTATCCAAAGTCGAGGCAGATGCCAGGACTTTGTTGCCGTCGGCCGAAATGACCTGGGCGTAGATGTGCTGCGACGAGCGGAACACGCAGAGACGCACGACTTCGAGTTCGTGCATTTTCAGGCGTGCTTTGCGAGCGCGACGCAGTCGAGTAACTTTTTTGTCGGTCATTTGCTATGCCCTACTTCTTCTTGGCTTCTTTACGACGGACGACTTCGTCCGCGTAGCGCACACCTTTGCCTTTGTACGGCTCTGGTGGACGGAAGTCGCGGATCTCGGCGGCCACTTGACCTACCAGCTGCTTATCGATGCCCTTGATCAGGATATCGGTCTGGCTAGGAGTCTCAGCGGTGATGCCTTCCGGCAGTTCATAATCCACTGGGTGCGAGAAGCCAAGAGCCAGGTTCAGCACTGTGCCTTTTGCTTGCGCTTTGTAACCAACACCGACCAGCTGGAGCTTGCGCTCGAAGCCTTGGCTTACGCCTTGGACCATGTTGTTTACCAACGCACGAGTGGTACCAGCCATTGCGCGAGTTTGTTGATCGCCATTGCGAGCAGCGAAACGCAGCTCACCAGCTTCTTCAACGATCTCAACGGACGAATGGATGTTCAGTTCGAGAGTGCCCTTGGCACCCTTCACCGAAAGCTGTTGGCCTGCGAATTTGACTTCGACACCGGCTGGCAGCTTAACGGGGTTCTTAGCGACGCGTGACATGCTTATCCCCCCTTAGAACACAGTGCAAAGAACTTCGCCGCCGACACCGGCAGCGCGCGCAGCACGATCCGTCATCACACCTTTGTTGGTGGAGACGATAGACACACCGAGACCGCCACGAACTTTTGGCAGATCATCGACGGACTTGTACTGACGCAGGCCTGGACGGCTAACGCGCTTCACTTCTTCGATGACCGGACGGCCTTCGAAGTACTTCAGCTCGATGGACAGCAGTGGCTTGATTTCGCTGCTGATCTGATAACCCGCAATGTAACCTTCGTCCTTCAGGACTTTGGCAACAGCTACCTTCAAAGTAGAAGATGGCATGCTTACGACGGACTTTTCAGCCATCTGGGCATTACGGATTCGAGTTAGCATGTCCGCTAACGGGTCCTGCATACTCATGGGCTAGACGCTCCTAATACAAAAAAATTAGCCTTGCGGCTACTACTTGTCGCCGAGCTCATCCATGCGGAAAAAGCACGGGCTCAGGCGAGCCGGGTATTCTAGACACACCCCACAAATGAATCAAGCCCCAAAAGGGGCTTGATTCAAGTTCAAGGTCACCGGTGGTCAGGATCTTGCGATCCCGAACACCGAGACTTTGATAGTGCTTACCAGCTGGCTTTAACCAGACCAGGTACGTCACCACGCATTGCAGCTTCACGCAGTTTGTTACGGCCGAGGCCGAACTTGCGGTAAACGCCGTGTGGACGACCGGTCAGGCGGCAGCGGTTACGCATGCGCGAGGCGCTTGCGTCACGTGGCTGCTTCTGCAGAGCTACTGTAGCTTCCCAACGCGCTTCTGGACTTGCGTTCAGATCAACGATGATAGCTTTCAGTGCTGCACGCTTTTTGGCGTACTTGGCAACCGTGAGCTGACGCTTCAGCTCGCGGTTTTTCATGCTCATCTTGGCCATTTTCCTACTCCAATCAGTTGCGGAACGGGAATTTGAAAGCACGCAACAGGGCGCGACCTTCATCATCGTTCTTGGCAGTGGTGGTCAGGGTAATGTCCAGACCGCGGAGAGCATCGATCTTGTCGTAGTCGATTTCCGGGAAGATGATCTGCTCTTTAACGCCCATGCTGTAGTTACCACGACCATCGAAGGACTTGGCATTCAGGCCGCGGAAGTCGCGAACCCGAGGCAGGGAGATCGACAGCAGACGATCCAGGAACTCGTACATACGCTCACGGCGCAGAGTCACTTTGACGCCGATCGGCCAACCTTCACGGACTTTAAAGCCAGCGATGGATTTCCGAGCGTAGGTCACAACGACTTTCTGGCCGGTGATCTTTTCCAGGTCGGCAACAGCGTGCTCGATGACTTTTTTGTCACCGACCGCTTCGCCCAAACCCATGTTCAGGGTGATTTTTGTAACGCGTGGAACTTCCATCACGTTCGAAAGCTTAAGTTCTTCCTTAAGTTTCGGTGCGATTTCCTTCCAGTAAATCTCTTTTAGTCGTGCCATGGTCTTCTACCTAGCAGTGTTCAAGCATCAACCGCTTTTTGGGTCGACTTGAAGACACGAATTTTCTTGCCGTCTTCTACTTTGAAACCAACGCGGTCAGCCTTGTTGGTTTCGCCGTTGAAAATGGCGACGTTAGAAGCGTCCAGTGGAGCTTCTTTTTCGACGATACCGCCTTGTACGCCCGACATCGGGTTAGGCTTGGTATGACGCTTAACCAGGTTCAGACCGCCGATAACCAGACGGTTATTAGCGAGAACCTTAAGCACCTTACCGCGCTTACCTTTGTCTTTGCCGGCGATCACGATGATCTCGTCGTCACGACGAATCTTTTGCATGTCGGATCTCCTTACAGCACTTCTGGGGCGAGCGAGACGATCTTCATGAACTTCTCAGTACGAAGTTCACGGGTCACTGGCCCAAAGATACGGGTGCCGATCGGCTCTTGCTTGTTGTTCAGAAGAACAGCAGCGTTGCCATCAAAGCGGATAATGGAGCCATCAGCACGACGTACGCCGTGACGAGTGCGGACTACAACAGCAGTCATCACTTGGCCTTTTTTCACTTTACCGCGAGGAATTGCTTCCTTCACGGTAACTTTGATGATGTCACCGATACCAGCGTAACGACGATGGGAGCCACCCAGCACCTTGATGCACATAACACGGCGAGCGCCGCTGTTATCGGCCACATCGAGCATGGATTGAGTCTGAATCATATAATTTCTCCGACCCCTAGTCCTTAGACTTCCACAGCGCGTTCGAGAACATCAACCAGCGCCCAAGACTTGGTCTTGGCCAAAGGACGAGTTTCACGAATAGTGACTTTGTCGCCGATGTGGCACTGATTGGTTTCGTCGTGCGCGTGCAGCTTAGTCGAACGCTTAACGTATTTACCGTAGATCGGGTGCTTTACGCGACGCTCGATCAGTACGGTGATGGTTTTGTCCATCTTGTCGCTGACAACACGGCCAGTCAGCGTACGGACAGTTTTTTCGGCTTCAGCCATGATTACTTACCTGCCTGCTGGTTGAGCACAGTCTTCACGCGAGCGATGTCACGCTTAACTTGCGAGAGCAGATGAGACTGCCCCAACTGGCCAGTTGCTTTCTGCATACGCAGATTGAACTGGTCGCGCAGCAAGCCGAGCAGTTGCTCGTTCAGCTGCTGTGCGGATTTTTCACGAAGTTCATTCGCTTTCATCACATCACCGTCCGTTTAACAAAGGCGGTGGCGAGCGGCAGCTTTGCAGCAGCCAGGGCAAAAGCCTCACGCGCCAGCTCTTCAGAAACACCCTCGATTTCATACAGGACTTTACCTGGCTGAATCTGGGCAACCCAGTACTCCACACTACCCTTACCTTTACCCATCCGAACTTCGAGGGGCTTTTTGGAAATAGGCTTGTCCGGGAATACACGGATCCAGATCTTGCCGCCACGTTTAACGTGACGGGTCAGAGCACGACGCGCTGACTCGATCTGACGAGCGGTGAGACGACCACGAGCTACAGACTTCAGCGCATATTCGCCGAAGCTGACTTTGCTACCGCGCTGTGCCAGACCACGGTTGTGGCCTGTCATCTGCTTGCGGAACTTCGTACGCTTTGGTTGCAACATTTGGCGTACCCCTTACTTAGCAGCTTTTTTACGAGGCGCTGGTGCTTGTGGTTTCAGTTCTTCTTGGCGACCACCAATTACTTCGCCTTTGAAGATCCAAACCTTTACACCGATCACACCGTAAGTGGTGTGAGCTTCGTAGTTGGCATAGTCGATGTCGGCACGCAGGGTGTGCAGTGGCACACGACCTTCGCGATACCATTCAGTACGTGCGATTTCAGCACCGCCGAGACGACCGCTCACTTGGATTTTGATGCCTTTGGCACCAATGCGCATGGCGTTCTGAACAGCGCGCTTCATAGCGCGACGGAACATTACGCGACGCTCCAGCTGCTGAGCTACGCTCTGCGCAACCAGCATACCGTCGAGCTCCGGCTTGCGGATCTCTTCGATATTGATGTGCACAGGCACACCCATTTGCTTGGTCAGGTCCTGACGCAGTTTCTCAACATCCTCACCTTTCTTCCCGATAACGATACCTGGACGAGCGGTGTGGATGGTGATACGTGCAGTCTGCGCCGGACGATGGATATCGATACGGCTTACGGACGCGCTTTTTAGTTTGTCTTGGAGATATTCACGCACCTTCAGATCAGCGAACAAATAGTCCGCATAAGTCCGACCGTCTGCGTACCAGACGGAGGTGTGCTCCTTGACGATTCCCAGGCGAATGCCAATGGGATGTACTTTCTGACCCATCTCTTCGACTCCGTTACTTGTCAGCAACCTTGACAGTGATATGGCAAGACCGCTTGACGATGCGATCAGCACGGCCTTTGGCACGTGGCATGATGCGCTTCAGCGAACGCCCTTCGTTGACGAAAACGGTGCTGACTTTAAGGTCATCAACGTCTGCGCCTTCGTTATGCTCGGCGTTGGCTACGGCCGACTCCAGCACTTTCTTCATGATCTCGGCGGCTTTCTTACTGCTGAAAGCCAACAAGTTGAGCGCTTCGCCCACCTTCTTCCCGCGGATCTGGTCGGCGACCAAGCGGGCTTTCTGGGCGGAGATTCGAGCGCCCGACAACTTAGCGGCTACTTCCATTTCCTAACCCCTTAACGCTTGACTTTCTTGTCTGCCACGTGCCCACGATAAGTGCGGGTACCGGCGAACTCGCCCAGTTTGTGGCCGACCATGTCTTCGTTAACGAGAACTGGGACGTGTTGACGACCGTTGTGTACTGCGATGGTCAAACCGACCATTTGTGGCAGGATCATCGAACGACGCGACCAGGTTTTCACCGGTTTGCGATCATTCTTTTCCGCCGCCACTTCGATCTTCTTCAGTAGGTGAAGATCGATAAAAGGACCTTTTTTCAGAGAACGTGGCACTGTCGTATCCCTCTATTTACTTGCGACGACGGACGATCATTTTGTCGGTACGCTTATTACCACGAGTCTTCGCGCCCTTAGTCGGGAAGCCCCATGGCGATACCGGATGACGACCACCAGAGGTACGACCTTCACCACCACCATGTGGGTGGTCAACCGGGTTCATGGCAACACCACGAACGGTTGGGCGAACGCCACGCCAGCGTTTGGCACCAGCTTTACCCAGCGAACGCAGGCTGTGCTCGGAGTTCGAGACTTCGCCCAGGGTCGCGCGGCATTCAGCCAGCACTTTACGCATCTCACCAGAACGCAGACGCAGGGTCACGTAGACGCCTTCACGAGCGATCAGCTGAGCAGAAGCACCAGCGGAACGAGCGATTTGCGCGCCTTTACCTGGCTTCAATTCGATGCCGTGTACGGTGCTACCAACTGGAATGTTACGCAGTTGCAGAGCGTTGCCCGGCTTGATCGGTGCCAGAGCACCTGCGATCAGCTGGTCGCCAGCGCTCACGCCTTTAGGGGCGATGATGTAGCGACGCTCGCCATCTGCGTACAGCAGCAGAGCGATGTGAGCAGTACGGTTTGGATCGTATTCGATACGCTCGACAGTGGCAGAAATGCCATCTTTGTCGTTGCGACGGAAATCGACCAGACGATAATGCTGCTTATGGCCACCACCGATGTGACGAGTGGTAATACGACCATTGTTGTTACGACCACCAGTCTTCGATTTTTTCTCGAGCAGCGGTGCGTGAGGAGCGCCTTTATGCAGCTCCTGGTTGACCACCTTGACCACAAAACGGCGGCCAGGGGAAGTCGGTTTGCATTTAACGATTGCCATGATGCACCCCTTCCTTACTCAGCACTGCTGCTGAAATCGAGATCTTGGCCTGGCTGAAGGGAGATAACTGCCTTCTTCCAGTCATTACGCTTGCCCAGACCGCGAGCAGTGCGCTTGCTCTTACCCAGAACATTCAGGGTAGTAACACGCTCTACTTTCACGCTGAACAGGCTTTCGACGGCCTTCTTGATTTCCAGCTTGGTTGCATCAGTTGCAACCTTGAAAACGAACTGGCCTTTCTTGTCAGCCAGAACCGTAGCCTTCTCGGAAACGTGCGGGCCAAGCAGAACTTTAAATACGCGTTCCTGGTTCATCCCAGCAGCTCCTCGAATTTCTTCACGGCCGACACGGTGATCAACACCTTGTCGTATGCGATCAGACTAACTGGATCGGAACCTTGCACGTCACGTACATCAACGTGTGGCAGGTTGCGAGCAGCCAGGTACAGGTTCTGATCAACGACTTCAGACACGATCAAGACGTCAGTCAAGCCCATGCCAGTCAGTTTGTTCAGCAGATCTTTGGTCTTCGGTGCATCAACAGCGAAGTCCTGAACCACAACCAGACGATCAGTACGCACCAGCTCAGCAAGGATGGAACGCATTGCTGCGCGATACATCTTTTTGTTCAGCTTCTGGGTGTGATCCTGAGGACGAGCTGCGAAAGTGGTACCGCCGCCACGCCAGATTGGGCTACGGATAGTACCGGCACGAGCACGGCCAGTACCTTTCTGACGCCATGGGCGCTTACCGCCACCACGAACGTCGGAACGGGTCTTTTGCTGCTTGGAACCCTGACGGCCGCCGGCCATGTAGGCCACGACTGCTTGGTGAACCAGCGTCTCGTTGAATTCGCCGCCAAATGTCAGTTCGGAAACTTCGATCGCTTGAGCGTCATTTACATTTAATTGCATGTCAGCTTCCCCTTAACCGCGAGCCTTGGCTGCTGGACGTACAACCAAGTTGCCGCCAGTAGCGCCAGGAACAGCGCCCTTGACCAACAACAGATTGCGTTCAGCGTCCACGCGCACTACTTCGAGGGACTGCACGGTCACGCGCTCAGCGCCCATATGACCGGACATTTTTTTGCCCTTGAATACACGACCAGGAGTCTGGCACTGGCCGATAGAGCCTGGAACGCGGTGGGACACGGAGTTACCGTGGGTATTATCTTGCCCGCGGAAGTTCCAACGCTTGATCGTACCCTGGAAGCCTTTACCCTTGGACTGACCGGTTACATCAACCAGTTGACCAGCAGCGAAGATTTCAGCGTTGATCAGATCGCCGGCCTGGTACTCGCCTTCTTCAAGACGGAATTCCATTACGGTACGACCAGCGGCAACGTTCGCCTTAGCGAAGTGGCCAGCTTGAGCAGCTGTAACACGCGAAGCACGACGCTCGCCTACAGTGACTTGCACTGCACGGTAGCCATCGGTCTCTTCAGTTTTGAACTGGGTGACGCGATTCGGTTCGATCTCAATGACCGTGACCGGAATGGAGACACCTTCTTCGGTGAAAATACGGGTCATACCGCATTTACGACCGACTACACCAATAGTCATGTTGTAAACCTCATGAGTGTACGGGGCTTTCACCCGCTATGGCCGCCCATTTCAGAGCGTTACACGACTAAGACCGAGTCTTAGCCGAGGCTGATCTGCACTTCCACACCGGCCGCAAGATCAAGCTTCATAAGAGCATCAACGGTTTTATCCGTTGGCTGGACGATGTCCAGAACGCGCTTATGAGTACGGATCTCGTACTGGTCACGCGCGTCTTTGTTGACGTGCGGGGAGACCAGAACGGTGAACCGCTCTTTACGGGTAGGCAGTGGAATTGGACCACGCACTTGAGCACCAGTACGTTTCGCGGTTTCCACGATTTCCTGGGTGGATTGGTCGATCAGGCGATGGTCAAAAGCCTTCAACCTGATACGGATTTGCTGATTTTGCATTGGATTTCAGACTCCGGCTGCTATTCCCACCGAGCGCAATACGCCCGTTAAAAGGAGGCGCAATTCTATAGACGCCCCAGATAGGTGTCAACCCAATAAAAAAGCCCCCCGCTGAGCGGAGGGCTTTTTCAAGTCATCAAAGCTTACTCAAAAAGAGCTTACTCGATGATTTTGGCTACGACGCCAGCGCCGACGGTACGACCGCCTTCACGGATAGCGAAACGCAGACCATCTTCCATCGCGATGGTTTTGATCAGGGTAACAGTCATCTGAATGTTGTCACCTGGCATTACCATTTCAACGCCTTCTGGCAGCTCGCAGTTACCAGTCACGTCAGTAGTACGGAAGTAGAACTGTGGACGGTAGCCTTTGAAGAACGGAGTATGACGGCCGCCTTCTTCCTTGCTCAGAACGTAAACTTCTGCGGTGAACTTGGTGTGCGGCTTAACCGAACCTGGCTTGACCAGAACCTGGCCACGCTCAACGTCGTCACGCTTGGTACCGCGCAACAGCACGCCGCAGTTCTCGCCAGCACGACCTTCGTCGAGCAGCTTACGGAACATTTCAACACCGGTGCAGGTGGTGACGGTAGTGTCACGCAGACCAACGATTTCCAGTGGGTCTTGAACACGAACGATACCGCGCTCGATACGACCAGTCACAACAGTACCGCGACCCGAGATCGAGAATACGTCTTCGATTGGCATCAGGAACGGCTTGTCGGT
>NZ_JAVDUA010000050.1:0-23626 GCF_031456105.1 Pseudomonas sp. BE134
TCGGCCGTGAAACCCACAAAATGATGCTCGACCACTATCAGCAGACCAAAAACCTGCTGGTGAGCTACGACATCAATCCGCTGGGCTTCTTCTAATGCTCGGATATTGAGCGACTAGTCAGAAACAAAGACGTGCCCTGTTGGATGAGAGCACAGAGCACGTCAACGGATTCAAGCGCTTCACCGATGACCAGACGATGGTCCTTCTTGGACAAAGCGACGGGATAGCCTCGGCCATAAACGACCTGCAATGGGCGCCTGCTTTGAGTCGATCGCAGCCATGGCTGCGCGCCCGATTTCGGCCGAAAGCCCACATCTAATCACTCCAGGCCGTCGCCGCCAATACTGTGCGCAGCGTCACGCAACCAATCACAGAACTGCTGTGCTGCCACGCCAAGGGGCCAAGAGAAATGCGGTCTACTGAAGGTGCACTATTATGAGTTTTCATTCATAAAGCGTGCAATTCTGGACGCTCGCCGAGGAACGATCCGAAAAAGGATATCGATGAAGCATGAGGAATTACTCATTAAGTAATGCGAGGACTTCGCTTTACTTTAGTCAAGGTGCCCAATTGCTTAGGATGGCGCATGCCCTATCACATCATCTTGCTCGTACTTTTCGCAGCGCTCTTGCATGCCAGCTGGAATGCCGCGTTGCGCGGTGGCGCCGACAGACTTTGGTCGATGACGATCATGTGCGTGGCTGTAGCGATTGCCAGCGTCGCAATAGCCTTGTTTTTGGAGGCTCCGGCCCAAGCCAGCTGGTTCTACGCAGTACTTTCGGCGGTCCTGCACGTCGGCTACAACTTGTTCCTGGTGCGCAGTTACAAGGTTGGAGACCTTGGGCAAACTTACCCTATCTCGCGGGGCTCCTCGCCTATCCTGATTACCCTCGCCGCTTCGGTTTTTGCCGGTGAAACGGTCGGGGCAGTCGCGATGATTGGCATTTTACTGGTGTCAGGCGGCATCATCTCGCTGGCCTTTAGAGGGCGCAAGCTGGCCGTTCCCAGTCTGCCTTACGCCCTGGGTACCGGTTGTTTCATCGCGGCTTATAGCGTGACGGATGGTATTGGCGTCCGCCTGTCCGGCGCACCGATGGCATACACGGTATGGATGTGCGCCTTGTGGGGCGTCTTGATGCCGTTGGTGTATGTCAGCGTGCGCGACACGAAGAGTTTATTTACCTTCCGACCCGGATTCATGACGGCCTTCATCGGAGGTCTGGTTTCACTTCTGGCCTATGGAATCGTTATCTACGCGATGTCCGCCGCGCCCATGGGAGCGGTATCGGCATTGCGCGAAACCAGCGTGTTGTTCGCGGTATTGATCGGATATTTTTTCTTGGGCGAGACACTGACTGTCCGAAAGATGCTGGCATGCGCGGTGATTGCCATCGGCACGATCATCATTGGCTGACGGCAACGGCGCAAAGCCGATGGTCAGCTTTGGGTCGATTTCAGCCGCTCGCGACAGGCATAAAACGACTGTGGATTCAACCGGTCGATGCAACAGATTGGCTAAATCTTTCAGCGGGTTGGTCGAAGCGACGCCGCCGGGGCAGGCAACTGCAAAACACCCTACTCCGGCAACTCGGATCAGTGAGTCAGTTCGTTAATAAACCGAGTGTCGAAGGTAGTTCCGAAGTCTGGAATGTCAGTGATCTGTCCATTTGCCTTGAGCAGTTGCGCAATCAGCTCACCACTGCCATAGAACGACGTGGTGGCGTCGGTCTTCTCAAAGTTTTTCGCCATTTCCGGCAACTTGATGTTGTACACCGTCTTGAGCTGCTCCTTGGCCTCTTCAGGGCTGACACCCAGCACCTTGGCGATGATCACCGCCGACTCGTCCGGGTGGGTCTCGATGTAGGCAAGGCCATCCAGGTAGCCTTGCATCAAGGCCTTGATGGCAGCCGGGCGCTTTGCGATAACACTCTCGTCAAACACCAGCACGTCAGTGATCAGACCAGGGGCTTCCTTGGATGAGTACACCACATGAAACTTGTTTCCCGGCATGCCCACAGCTTGGGAAACGTTGGGTTCGTACGTCACGCCAATCGGCAAACTGCCGGAGGCCATGGCGCTGGGTACGTTCTCCGGAGTCATGCTCACCGGCACAATGTCCTTGTAGCTCAGGCCGTGACTTTTGAGTGCATAGGCCAACAGGAAGTCGGAGGTAGACAGGGGGCTGAAACCGACTTTCTTGCCCTTGAAGTCATTGACCGTCTTGATCGACTGGTCGGCAACAATCGCGTCCCCCCCATTGGAGAAGTCGATCGGCATGACCACCTTGTGCGGGATGCCACGCGCCACCGCGCTGATCACCTGATCATAGGTCAGTGTGCCGCCATCCAGTGCATTGCCGACCATGGCGGTCGGAACCATGGTGGGGTCGCTGAACATCTGAAAATCCACCTTCAAGCCATGGGCCTTGAACAGGTCCAGTTTGTCTGCCACATAAAAAGGCGCCTGGCCCACCCAGACCACCGTTCCGATACGCAATTTTTCAACGGCCTGGGCCGCGATCGGGAATAGGCCGACAGCGCCTATCAGGCAAGCATTCATTACAGCATTGCGCAGCGAACGAACAGCAAACGGAAGCGTCATGGAGTCATTCCTTTACGATGGATCATGGGATGCGGGCCACACCCGTGGCCTGCTGTTTAAGTGTCACTTGGCGATGTCGGCAAACAGGGTCTTGATGTCAACTTGTGTAGTTTTGGGCTCGATCAACACTAACTGCGATTCCAGGTCTTCCAGGTGCGCCAGCATGGCCTGGGCAAATTGCGCCTTGTCCCCTTCCAGAAGGTCCACTAGCTCGCCATGGCACGAGTGCGAGCACGCCTCGCTATGGGGATGTTCATAGATCGCCGTAATCAAGGCCGAACGCGCCATCAGGTCACGCACCAGTTCATGCAGTACTGAGTTGCCATAGAGTTGCGCCAGCAGTACGTGAAAATCGTGAGAGGTGCGCAGCTCGGCTGAGCGATCTGCGGCCTGTTCGGCCAGCGTTTCCTTCTCGATGTGTTCGCGCAAACGGGCGATCCCGCCGGCGTCAATGCATTCCACTACCCGAGCGGCCAAGGCCACCTCGACCACCTTGCGCGCATCGAACACCTCGCGTGCCTCTGCCGGCGAGGGCTTGGCAACAAAAGCGCCGCGGTTTGGCTCAAGGGTGACCACCTTGTCCCGCGCCAAGGCCTGAAGCACCAGCCGGGTTGCACCACGGCTGGTGCCGAACGCTTCGGCCAGGGCTTCTTCTGTCAGCTTTGTGCCCGGCTGCAGGCGTTGCTCACTAATGGCGTTGAAAATCTCCAGGTACATGCGTTCCCCAGCAGGGCTTTTAATCTTGCTGGTATTGTCGGCCTGTGTGGGGTGTCGCGGCCGCCGGGCGGGAGATGAAGTCATGGGGGCGCTCCAAAACATTGGATTTAACAGGCCAGGCCAGGTTCGGCTTGAATGCAGTCATGGATTCGGTCAGGCGTGGTCAGCCAGATACCGTCGCGGTGGGCGCAGATATGCTGGAGTGCGCGGGTCAACTGGCGCAGGCGGAACGGCTGTCCGCTGATGAACGAGTGCACCACCACCGACATGACCAGCGGCTGATCGGCGGACGCGCCAAGGAGTTCGTCAAACTGGTCAATGATCATCTGGCAGAAATCGCTGGCAGAGGCCTGCCGCCCGATGATGGTCGAGCTGTCATTGAGCTCCAGGGCGTACGGGATGTGCAGAAAAGGACCGTGCTCGCTGTCCAGCCAAACCGCCCGATCGTCCATGCCCAGGTCCAGCACGTAGCCATAACCGCATTCAGCCAACAGGTCCACGGTATGGGTGTTCTGGCTCAGCCAGGGGCTCGACCAACCCAACGGTGCGTGGCCCGTGTGCTGTTCGATTCGGCGCGCTACTGCGCCCAGATAGTCGCGTTCATCAGCCCGCCCGCGACCTGCCAAAGTATCGGAGTTGCTCAGGCCATGGCCGATCAGTTCGCAGCCGGCGGCATGCAACTGTTCGACCAGCCCTGGGGAATGGTTGTACACCTCGGTATTGAGTAGCACCGAGAGCGGCACGTCGAACTCGGCAAACCGTTGTTGCAGGCGTAAAGCTCCGACACGATTGCCATAGTCGCGCCAAGAGGTATTGGCAAAATCAGGATTGGGCATTCCCGGCATTAGATTCTCGGTGAGCCCGGAACCGAAGTCGTATTCTTCCACCCCCATCACGAAGTACACCGCCAGACGCTTGCCATCGGGCCAGGTGCGCGGGTTTTCACGGGTGATCGGGGTATAGGCGTAGCGTTGCGGGTGTTTCAACATGACGCGCTCCTGCAATCCATAAAAAACGTTCGGCACACGGCTCAGGCAAACAGTGCCGGCCATTGCCCACGCAGGTCGCGCGGGGGGAAGTCGAAACTGTTCTTCTTGCTGGTCTTGAGCCCCAGGCTTACTAATCCCTCGGCCATTTTCACTGCGGCGTTGACGCCGTCGATCACTGGCACGCCTAAAGCGCGCTGTAGCGGCTCGACCATTTCGCTCAGGCCGGCGCAGCCCAGAACCAGCGCCTCGCTGTGATCTTCGCGCAGGGCAATGCGCGCTTCATCGAGCAGGGCTGTGAAAAGCGCGGCGTTGTCTTCTTCGCAGCAGTCATCGACCAGCACGTCGATGGCACGCAGCCCGGCGCAACGCTGATGCATGCCACATTCGTGGAGGACACGACGGGCGTGAATCAGGGTTCGCGGCGGCAAGGTGATAATGCTGAAAGTGGCCGCCACCAGGCAGGCACTGAACAGCGCCGCTTCGGTCATGCCTACCACCGGCCCGCGCGACATTTCACGGGCAGCGGCGACCCCGGTGTCGCCAAAGCAAGCCACCACATAAGCATCCACCCCGCTCGCTTCACCGGCCTGCACCTGAGCGATGACTCCTAGCGTGGCCCAGGCTTCGTCGGTGTGGCTTTCAATCGAGGGCGTGCCCAACAGCGGCTGAGTCGCAAACACTTCGGTACCCGGTGCCACGATGGCCTGCGCGCTGAGAGCCAGCCGTTCGGTGAAGGTACTGGTTGTATTGGGGTTGATGATCTGGATACGCATGTCGGCGGCTCGGCTCTGCGGTTGAGAAGTCTTATGGGGTTGTTAGCAGGGAGCGGGCCAACTTTGGCTTTTGCCTGTTAACCCTCATGGAAACAAGCAGTTGTGCAATTTCTTGAGAGCGTGCCACTCAACGCAGCCAGTACGGAGTCGACCCGTAATAGCGCATTGCTAACTATTTTGGTGCAATCGTTAACGATGGAATCTAGTGATTGTTAACAATCTATTGACCGCTCAAACAGCACCAACCCTCCAGCCAGAGCGGCCTGCACACGATTCACTGCTGGCCCCCGCCAATTGGCCTGCCTTTTGCGTTGTACCCCGCATCGAACAATCAGATGAAGTGAGACGCGCATGCCTGGTTCAACGGCGATTCATATCCGACAAGCTCGCCTGCTGTGCCTGGACGATGCCGGCACAGAGCACGAAGAAGCGGACCTGCTGATCATCGACGGATGCATTGCAGCCATCGGCCCGCACCTGGACGCTCAGGTGCCTGCGGGCGCGCAAGTGATCGAAGCCAAAGGCATGCTGGCGATGCCCGGGCTGATCAATGCGCACTTCCACTCCCCCGGCAACTTGCTTAAAGGCCAGCTCGACAGCCTGCCACTTGAGCTGTTCATGCTTTACGAAGTTCCACCGTTGGCCACGGCCGGCGACGGCGAGCGCATGGCTTATTTGCGCACCTTGCTGGCCGCCCTGGAAATGCTGCAACTGGGCATCACCTGCGTTCACGATGACGCCTACCACGTGCCCCGGGTGACCGAGCAAAGCCTTGACGTGCTGATGCGCGCCTACCGTGATGCCGGTATCCGTGCCACCGTCGCTATCGATCAACCCAACGTGGTGGAGTATGAAAAGTACCCGTTCCTCCACGACCTGCTGCCTGAAGACCTGCGTCAGAGCATGCGCGAGGCACCGCGTCAGAGCGACGAAGAGTTGTTGGCGCTCTACGATTACCTGATCGACCGCTGGCATGGTCAAGAGGATGGCCGCCTGGCTGTCGCGGTGTCCTGTTCGGCGCCTCAGCGGGTCACGCCGAATTACCTCCAGGCGTTGAGCAGGCTGAGTCGGCGGTTGGACCTGCCCTTCAACATCCATGTATTGGAAACCAAACTGCAACGCGTTTTGGGCGAAGAAAAATACGGTCAGTCGCTGGTGCAATTACTACATGAATGTGAGGTGCTGGACGAACGCTGCCAGATCATCCACGCCATCTGGGTCGACCCTGCCGATATTGCCCTGCTCGCTCAGTCCGGTTGCGTGGTGGCACACAATCCAGTCTGCAACCTGCGCCTGGGCAGCGGCGTCATGCCCTTCCGAGCGTTGCGCGACGCGGGGGTACCGATTGCGCTGGGCACCGATGAGTTGTGCTCCGACGACACCGCCAACCTATGGTTCGCCGGTAAGACCGCGGCACTGATTCATACCCTGGACCGCAGCGATTTCCAGCAATGGCCCCAGGCCCGGGAAATCCTTCACTGCATGACTCGTGGGGGAGCACGCGCCTTGCGCCGCGAGGGCCAGATCGGGCAGCTGACACCCGGCGCCCGCGCCGACGTGATCCTGCTGGATATGGACACCTGGGCATTCACCCCGCTCAACGACCTGACCCGCCAACTGATCTATTGCGAGGACGGCCACAGCGTGCGTTACACCGTGGTGAATGGTCGGGTGGTATACGCCAATGGTGAATTCCCGGGAATAGACGTGCGCACCCTGCGCCACGAAATCCGCGAACTGGGCCGCACGCTCGCCGCGCAGCATTCGGTCACCCAGGTCCATGCGCAATCGCTGATGCCGTATTACCGCACCATGTATGACCAGGCTCAGACCCGGGATGTTGGCCTGAGACGGCGTCTTGGCTCGCTGGACTGAACCCTTTTACAGACTCTCACTGCACGGGAATTCCCTATGAGCGTTCACCAACCGCTACCCGCCCCCATTAGTCCACCCCGCAAGGCCCGCGTACGCAGCCGTTGGTGGATGATCCGCGGCGAACTGTCACGCACTACTACCGCCAGCCTTGCCGTGATCGGTTTGCTGGTGCCGCTGCTGCTGTGGTGGGGGTACACCGTTCTGGGCCTGGCCAATCCGATGTTCGTCCCCGGTCCCGATGCCGTGCTGTCCCGCCTCATTCTCTGGTGGCGCGATGACGGGCTGCTGGGCGATATAGGCATTAGCGTGTGCAGGGTCATGGGCGGCTTTTTGGCCTCGGCGTTGCTCGCCCTGCCCCTGGGCCTGTACATCGGCACCTACCGCCCCGTACAGGCGGTGCTCGAACCGTTGACGGACTTCTTTCGCTACATGCCCGCCGCCGCCTTCATTCCCCTTGTGATGCTCTGGGTCGGTATCGACGAAGGCTCCAAGATCGCGATCATCTTCATCGGTACCTTCTTTCAACTGGTGTTGATGGTGGCCGAAGACGTACGCCGGGTGCCCATGGCACAGATCGAAGCGGCGCAAACGATGGGCGCGACCCGTGGTGAAGTCATCAAATTGGTGATCCTCCCTTCCGCCCGCCCAGCCTTGCTCGACACCCTGCGTATAACCTGCGGCTGGGCCTGGACCTACCTGGTGGTCGCGGAGCTGGTGGCCTCCAGTTCAGGTCTGGGTTTCGCGATCCTGAAGGCGCAGCGCTACATGCAAACCGACAAGATTTTTGCTGGCATCCTGCTGATCGGCCTCATCGGTCTGCTCACCGACCAGGCATTTCGCTGGCTCGGCCGTGCAGCCTTCCCCTGGTTGAAGAGGTAATCCCCATGACAGATACAAAAATCCGCATTCAACAGGTCAGCAAGGTTTTCCAGACCCGTGGGCAGTCGGTGCAAGCCCTGCAGGACGTGAGTCTGGATATCGCCCCCAACGAATTCATCACCTTCGTCGGGGCCTCAGGCTGCGGCAAGTCCACCTTGCTTCGAAGCATTGGTGGCCTGGAACAACACAGCAGCGGGCAGATACTGGTAGATGAGCATGTGGTCGACCGCCCAGGCATCGACCGAGCCATGGTCTTTCAGCACTACAGTCTTTACCCCTGGCTGACGGTGAGCCAGAACATCAAATTCTGTCGCCAACTGAAAGTGGTCTCCGACACCGTACGCAACGAAGGCGATATTGAACTGGCCAGCGGCCGCGCCGATGCGCTGATCAACCTGATGGGCCTGTCGGCGTTTTGCGATGCCTATCCCAATCAACTCTCTGGCGGCATGCAGCAGCGTGTGGCGATCGCCCGGGCACTGATGCCCAAACCGCAGATCCTGTTGATGGACGAGCCCTTCGGTGCCCTCGATGCGCAGACTCGCGAAGTGATGCACGACCTGATTCGCCACGTGCATCGCCTGGAAAAAAGCACCATCCTCTTCGTGACCCATGACGTGGAGGAAGCCATCTACCTCGGTGGCCGCGTGGTGCTAATGGCGCCCCGCCCCGGTCGCATCGATTCAATCTACGAGGTGCCACTGCCTGCCGAACGCCATCAAGACATGAAATTGAGCGCCGACTTCGTTGCACTGAAACGCACCATCCTCTCGCGCATTCGGCAAACCTCGGGGATGAACACCGACCTGGAATTGCTTGAGCAACTGACGCGCACCCATACCGTTTGATTCGGGTCCTGACAAACAGAGAGCCCCGCGAAACATGGGAGTTCTGGAGCCGCAGACTGATGCGGCTCCAGTAGTGGTGATCAGCCCTGCCTGCTATTGCGCGAGTAGTGGTCGGTAAGTTCAAGCATCCGTGCTCGACCAAAGCTTGGATCATGACCTCCGTGCACAACTTCGACGGGAAGATGTCTCAAGCGCTGCATCGTGCGTTGATAGTCAGCCAGGTTCGCCCCCTCAATCTTGTCCAGAAGCGGACCATCGTAGATGGCATCGCCGGAAAACAAGGTGCCGCTACTTTTTTCCCAAAGACCAATGCTGCCAGGGGAATGGCCAGGGAGATGTAACACCTCGAACGCCGTGTCGCCTAAATCAACCACATCACCTTCATCAATTAGCCGCGTCGCTTGAGCGCCACGGGTACGAAAGGCGAATGGGTCAAACCCCTCATGAGGATAAGCATCGATCAAGATATCGGGCACCTCATAACCTTGCGCTTCAATATCAGCGCGCATCGTGCCCGGCCAATGACAACTGCAGAGCACGGGATAGTCCGATGGGTTGGCCAGTTGATGCGCCTCCAACGGGTGCGCCAGTCGGTGTTCAAACTCGTGCAAGCTGCCGACATGATCCATGTGGCTATGGGTTGCTACAGCGATAAGCGGTTTGTTCAACAGCTCCGACATCGCCGATTTCAAACTGCTGATGCCCATCCCCGCATCGACCAACAGGTCGCTGTCGCGACCACGAACATGCCACATATTGCATTGTTCGACCCGAGCGACATGGGGCTCCCACAACAACGTAATTCGGTCGTCAATACGTTTGGTCTCAAACCAGCGATCAGCAATGCGCATGTTGAAGCTCCAGTGATGAATAAAAGGCGCAGAAAAAACAATCGCATGACGTTCTCCCGGGCTTTTATCCCTCCGTGGAGCCTCTTGCGAGGCCGGCTTACTCTCGGACCAGTCACCACTTTTTCAAGCGATCGGAACCCTAGTGAGCCTACGCATAAGCTATTGCAAGCAACGTGCAAATCGCTCTTCATGCCGGCTTATTCAAAGCACGTTGTATGCCAAAGAAACGTGAGCCAATTTGACGAAATAAACAGCTCACTTATCTCGTCTGAACTGATAAACAGCAAAAAAAGGAGGCGCCAATTTTCTGAATGAAATTCGTACATAGGACCCAGAATTCTGAGCCAGCCTCGCTACCACGTCAGAATTCCTGGTTGGTGGGTTCCTCCCGCCGGGCCTGTGTACCCGCGTCGCCGCACGGGATCTCTGTGTTGATGCTGATAGCAGTGTATTTGCTGCAAGGCGACACCCTTGGCGACAGGCCCGACCGCCAAACGGGTCGCTTATAAATCGTTAACAATCCGATATAAATCGTTAGCGATTGCACTTAAATGGTTCACGATGCGTCATTTAAGATCAACAATCTGCGCGGGTGTTGATCGTCAAAGCACGCCGATTGTGCTAGCAACTTTTTGATTTACAAGGGGATTATCGGGGCTTCTAAAACTTGGCTCACTCCGTGCAATAGCGAAGATATAGATCGAGCTGTAGAGCGCAAAACTCCGCCCTACCGCCTCGATACCGCTTATGGAGTTTGCCATGCTGAATCGCCAATCCAAGCCTCGCGCAACCCGTGAAGCAAACGGTAAAAAGAGCACCACACTGAGTGACACCTCGGCGTCGGATCGCATGTACCAAGAGATCTTCCGCGCCATCAGTGAGCAGCGCCTGCTACCGGGGGCCAAGCTGACCGAAGAGCAATTGGCCGAAGCCTTTGGGGCCAGTCGGGGCACGACGCGTCTGGTATTGCAGGCCCTGTCCCGAGATAAGGTCGTGACCCTGGAGCCCAATCGCGGGGCCTTTGTCGCCAAGCCAACTCCGAACGAAGCGCGTGAAGTGTTCGACGCCCGAAAAGTGATCGAAGTCGCCTTGGCAGCGCAGGTAGTCAGGTGCATTGACGCGGCGGGTATCGAGCGGCTGCGTGAACACGTGCGCAAGGAAACCTGTGCAGAGGAGCTCGATGACCGCTGCGAAGAGCTGCGCACTTCCCATGATTTTCATGTGCTGCTGGCTGAGCTGTACGGCAACTCGGTGCTGCACGAAATGCTCCGTGACCTCATGGCCCGTTCGGCGCTGATCACTGCCATCTACGAGCGGCCCCACAGCGAAGTCTGCTCGCATTCCTGTCATGGCGACTTGATCGACTTGCTGGAACACGACAAAACACAGTTCGCCAACGCCATGCTTCAGCACCTCGTAGACCTGGAATCTCAGTTGCTGCTGGTCGAACCCAAGACCGAACACGTTGACCTGAAAACCCTGTTCGCCCCAACGAGTAAAACAAAAAAAATCGCTCGCTAATCACCTCTTCGGAAGTAGTGGTGGAGCGCGATGCGTTTGTGTGAGTGGGCTTGCTTGCGAGGAGGCCATTTTGTCCATGCCTTAACCCCTAGCAATTTTTTCGTCATTCCAGGAGCTGATATGAGCTATTCCACCGCTGCTATCGTGCCGCTGCAAAGCAAGACGCAAGTCCGCTGGAAGATCTTTCTGGCGATCCTTTTCCTGATGGCTGTGAACTACATTGACCGGGCTTCGCTGTCGGTCGCGATGCCGATCATCGCCAAGGAGTTCAGCCTCTCACCGACGGAGCAAGGTCTGCTGTTGAGTTCGTTCTTCTGGACCTACGCGCTGATGCAGATCCCTAGCGGCATGCTTGCCGACCGGTTCAAGCCACGGCTGATGATTGCAGCCTCGACGGTGATCTGGGGTTTCTTCCAAGCCATCGCGGCGGGTTCGACGTCTTTCATCACACTCCTGATCACGCGTCTGGGACTTGGCGCGGCGGAAGCGCCTCTCTATCCGGCTGGCGCCAAGCTCAATGCGATGTGGCTGACGAGCACCGAGCGCGGTCGCGGCGCTACCTTGCTCGACGGGGGCGCGCCGCTGGGCGCCGCCCTCGGTTCCATCCTCATCGCCTGGCTGATCGCCTCGCTCGGTTCCTGGCGAATGGCGTTCGTGATCGCTGGGGTGGGCACGATCATCGCCGGCGCATGGTGCTGGTACTACATCCGCAATACGCCGCGCGAGCATCCAGACGTCAACGACGCTGAAGCCGATTATATTGAAGACGCGCACCAGGCCGAAGACGCCAAGGCGACGCCTTCGCAAGGCGGCCACGTTCTTAATTTCTTCCGCCACCGCTCGATCTGGGGCATGTGCTTGGGCTGGATGGGCTTCTCGGTGATGTTCACTGGCTTCATCGCCTGGCTTCCGAGTTATTTGCTGGCGAGCTACGGCTTCAACATCAAGACGATGGGCGGCGCAAGCTTCCTGATCTACATGTCAGGCTTCGTCGGCGAGATGGTCGCCGGCTGGATCTCGGACCGGTGGAAGGCGCGCGGCGCCAGTACAACCCGGGTGTATCGGACGATGTTCGGCATCGCGTCGGTAATAGCCACGCTATCGATCTTCGCGGTCGCCTACGTATCCGACCCGATCGTTGCCGTCGTTCTGCTTTGCTGCGCGTTGTTTTTCCTGCGCTGGTTCGGTTTGTTCTGGTCGCTGCCGGCCATCCTCGGTGGCCGTGAGCGCGCGGGTTTCGTGGGCGGCACGATGAACCTCTCGGGCCAGATCGCGGGCATCGGTGTTCCAGTCATCATCGGCGTGATCGTGCAGGCGAGTGGCGGGTCCTACTTCGGCGCGCTGATGTTCATGGCCAGTGCAGGCGTCGCGATGTTCGTTGCCGCGATGATGATCGACTACAGCAAGAAAGTGGCGATCTGATCATGACAACGAACCTAGATAACGTATTCACCGCCGACCCACGCTTCATTGGCGTGATCACACCCTCCGGCAACACCGTGGTCGAGCGGGTGACCATGGCAATCCTGCAGACGTTCCCGGGCGTGACGCCACTGTTTTCACGCACTCCGGTCTTCGGTAACTCTGATCCGTTTCCGCAAAGCTACGCAACGGACGATATGCTCACAGCTGCGCGTTTGCTGGCACATGCCAAGCCTGAAGTGCTGCTCTGGAGCGGCAGTAAGGGCGTGAAAATCGGCGTGCAGCACGACCGCGACTTCGTGGCGCGCGCCGAGGCCGAGACCGGCATTCCGACGACGACGTCGATACTGGCGCTCGACTCGCTGTTGCGCCGCCGCAAGCTGATGCGCCTGGCGATTGTCTCGCCTTACGACGGCGACTATCAGCGCGGGATAATCGCCGCTTACCGCAAGGCAGGCTTCGATGTGATCGCCGAGTGCCATGCGCAACTGAAGGACAACCTCTCGTTCGCGTCGATCCCGGCCGAGCGAATCGCAGCTATGGTCCGGGAGGCCGCGTCGCACCAGCCCGACGCGGTGCTGACTCTATGCACCAACTTCCCAGCGGCGCCGGTGATACCTGCGCTCGAGGCAGAACTGGGCATCCCGATGTTCGATTCGGTTTCAGTCGGTGTCTGGCATGCGCTGTCTCTCATGGGCATCGACTACGCGCCGGCACGCGCATGGGGCCGCCTGTTTGCCGAGGTGAAGGATGAACATTTCAGTGAATTCACGGGCGCCGGTGTTGATGCGCAAGGTGCGTTTCCTGGCCCTCGACGATGATGCACATTGATTGAACACAACACTTAACCAATTGAATACAAAGAAAGCTGTTGGCAGCCCAAACCAATTCTGATTTATGCCCTAAGGAGTCTCAAACTTGAATACAAGAAACCTGCTCATGGGCCTTATCGTCTGCCTCGGCACGGCAATGGCCAGCGCCGACACCCTGGACGAGGTGAAGCAACGGGGTGTCTTGATGGTTGGTGTTGAAGCTGGTGGCACCGGTGCCATTTTGTCGGCCGAACCGGGCGGCAAGATCATCGGACAAGACGCCGACCTGAACGCGCTCATCGCCAAAAAACTGGGCGTCAAACTGGAAATGATCGAAACCCCTTGGCCCGGCATCATCCCGGCGCTGCTGAGCAAGCGCTTCGACATGATCATGAGCGGGATGACCGCGACCAAGGCGAGGTCCGAGCGCGTTAACTTCTCGACGCCGTATGGCGATGCCTCGCTGGTCGCAGCCGCGCTGGCAGGCAATGCTGCCATCAAGACACCCGACGACTTGGCCGGCAAGACCATCGGTGTCCTGTTGGGTACTAACACGGTGGACTTCGCCAAGGGCTTCGCCACCCGATTGACTGCCACGAATCTGCCTGCCCCAACGGTCAAGACCTATGACGATTTTCCCTCGGTGTTCGTGGAACTGAGCAACAAGAACATCGATGTGGTCATGCTGCCGCGCCCCATCATGGGCGGCTACATGGTGCAAAAACCGGGCACCTTCAAGATCATCGACGGCTTGGGCGACAAGTCTTACTTCGGTGTCGCCATTCGCAAGGAAGACCCGGCGCTACTGGCCGCAATCAACAAGATCCTGATGGAGGCCAAGGCCGATGGCACGCTTGCCGCAGTGCAGCAGAAATGGCTGGGTGCGCCCACCGGCCCGCTGCCCGACAGCTGGAGCCAGCAATGAACCAGGACACTGCCGCCGTACGGCCCATGGTGTCCGTGCGCCAACTCACGAAGCGCTATGGTGAACACACCATTCTCAAGGGCATCAACCTGGACGTCGCTGCCAGCGAGGTGGTGACACTCATCGGTCCCAGCGGCTCGGGCAAGAGCACCGTGCTGCGTTGCCTCAATTTCCTGGAGGCGCCCAGCTCGGGTGAGGTGTTGGTCGATGGCGAGCGACTGGGCTACGTCGAAGGGCCGGGCGGCAAGCTGCTGCGCCGCGCCGAGGCCGACGTGAACCGCCAGCGGGCCGAGATCGGCATGGTTTTCCAGCAGTTCAATCTGTGGCCGCACAAGACGGTGCTGGAGAACATCATTGAAGCGCCCATGCTGGTGCGCGGCACGAAGCGCGATGAAGCGATAGCCATCGCCCGCAAACTGCTGGACCGCGTGGGTCTGCTGGCCAAGCAGGATGCGATGCCGATGACCCTGTCGGGCGGGCAACAGCAGCGGGTCGCCATTGCGCGGTCCTTGGCGATGCAGCCCAAGGTGCTGCTGCTGGACGAAGTCACGTCGGCACTCGACCCGGAAACGGTGCGCGATGTGCTGGACGTGATCAAGGGTCTGGCAGTGGATGGCATGACCATGGTGCTGGTCACACATGAGATGTCGTTTGCCCGCGAAGTGGCTGACCGCGTCGTCTTCATGGACGAAGGCATCGTGATGGAAGTGGCTCCGCCGGAGCAGTTCTTCTCGGCGCCGCGCCATGAGCGTGCGCAGGCTTTTTTATCCAAGGTCCTTTGATATGTATGACTTTCAACTGATCCTCACCTACCTGCCCGATCTTCTGCATGGGCTGTGGATGACCGTGCTCTACACCGTTGGTGGCTTGGCCTTGGGTCTGGTCATCGGGGTGTGCGCTGCCGTGCTCAGCCTGTCCCGCCTGCGTGCCATGCACTGGCTGGTGCGCGCCTATGTCGACTTCATCCGCGGCACACCGCTGCTGTTGCAGCTCTTCATCCTCTACTACGCGCTGCCGTCGTTGGGCATCAAGATGTCGGCGCCTGTCGCCGGCGTTCTGGGTCTGGGCATCAACGCCGGCGCCTATCTTGCAGAAATCTTCCGGGCCGGCTTCGAGGCCGTGCCGCGCGCCCATGTCCAAGCGGCACGCTCGCTGGGCATGAGCTACTGGCAGACGCTGATTCGCATCGAACTGCCGCAGGCGGCGACGCTGGTTCTGCCCCCGCTGGCCAACGAGATGATCAGTCTGGTGAAGTCCACCTCGTTGATCTCGACCATCTCCATTGCCGAGCTGATGCGCTCGGGGCAGATCGCGGTGTCCGTGACCTTTGCACCATTGGAAATCTATTCCGTGGTAGCGGTGTTCTACCTGCTGATCAACCTCAGCCTGGCCAACCTGGTGCGCTGGCTGGAGCAGCGCAAGGGTTCGGGCGCCCGCTCCGAAGCGCGGCGCACTTTAATGGATGTAGGCGTGTGACTGCGCCGCTCCTACGCACACATGGCCGCTCTAATGGTGCTTGACCTTGAGCACATAGAGGCCAGTCTGAATATTGCCCCGCGTCCCGCCAGTGAGTTGTCGCTGGAACAAGCCTTCCTGTGAGTATCAAGCTATGCGCCTTCTTCTTCTCAATGCCAACACCTCCAGCTTTGTTACAGACAAGGTAGCCTCGGCTGCGCGCGCAACGGCCAACAGGGACACCGAGATCGTGCCAGTTACAGCAGATTTCGGAGCGCGCATCATCACCACCCGCACCGAGTTAGCCATCGCCAGCCATGCGACCATCGACCTGTTGGCCGCACATGCTTCTGGCTGTGATGCCGTGGTCATCGCCGTGTCCTACGACGTCGCCCTGGCCGCGGCACGCGAGATGCTTAACATTCCCGTGGTCGGAATTACTGAGGCAGCTTTGCTCACCGCCTGCATGCTGGGCGGACGCATCGGCGTACTGGTTTGGGGCCGGCGTGTGCTGCCGGTTTACCAAGAATTGATCGCCAGTTACGGCCTGACGTCCCGCGTCGCGGGTTGGCGCGCCGTTGAAAGCAGCGCGCCGTATGCTGCCGGCGACCAGAGTGAAGCCGACGCGCTGGCTATCGCTGCTGCGCGTGATCTGGTGGAGCGCGATGGCGCCGAGGTTATCGTGCTGACCGGTGCGGTCATGGCGGGCGTGCCCGAGCGGCTGCAACCCTCCATTGATGTACCGGTGCTCGACGGAGTCAGTTGCGCCGTACGGCAAGCCGAACTGCTGGTGGGCTTACAGGCGATCAAGCCGAATACTGGAAGCTATGCAGCGCCTGGCCCGCGCGAATCTGACGGACTCTCTCCAGGGTTGCAGGCTTTCTTTGCCCCCCGAAACTGACTTGTATGTTCGCCTTGGTGGCTCGGGTAAAGGCCCGATTTACTGTATTGCTGCCTTTCACCATTCCCGCCTAGTCCATCAGCCCTGAATATCGGCTTTGCGGCGTCGCCCCCATAGTCGCCGAGTTCCGTTTTGGGCTGACTTCTGCCCTTCACGACAGGCTGAAATCGGCCAAAAGCAGACATTCCACTTCACAAAACCACACTACTGATAGCCATCCAATAGTTGTTGCAATTGCGCCAATCGGGGATCATCCGGCGCAGCCTTTTGCAGGCGTTTTCCGTATTTCTTTGCATTGGCGCGGTCGCCGACGGTGCCATACAGGTAAACCATTGCGTATAGCAGGTCTGCGTCATCCGGGGCTTGCGTCAACCCGGCTTCAAGGACGGCACGAGCAGTCTCGCGTTGGTTGAGCTGGAGCAACAACAGCCCCTGGTTGTAACGTACTCGCGGGTTGTTGGGTAGAGCCCTGCCCGCTTCGTCCAGCCAATGCGCTGCTTCGTGCGCGTGGCCCTGCTCCACCAGTAACAAGGCCAGCATATAGGCCAGGTTGCCACGATCAGCCACCGGCGAATCAGGCAATGCTATGCCCTCGCGTAGCGCCCGTTCAGCGTCTTGAGGACGCATTAGATCGTTGAACAGAGTTACCAGATTGACCCGCGCCGGGGCGAAATACGCATCTAGTTTTAACGCAATACGGTAATGCTCCAAAGCTTCGAACTGTCGACCGTCTCGCTCCAGAAAAACCGCGAGGTTCAGACGATTGCCCGGCAGGTCGGCGATACCGCGCAAGCGTTTTTCGTAGTCGGCCTTAGCCGTGCGGTACATCGTCTGCTTGTCGGCAGGTATCGCAAGAATTGGCACGCTCACCAACGCCCGTACCGCTTCGTCGCGAACCGCCAGATCGGAATCATCCATTTGCGGCAGCAAAGTGTTCACCCGTTCGACCGGTGGCAATTGCGCGAAACCGGCAATGGCATAGGCGCGCACCAGTGCGCTGTCATCCTTGAGGGCTAAGCGCAGACTTGGCAGCGCAGATTCTCCGAGGTTGGTAAGTTGATCGGCAGCGCTTGCACGCACGATGGCCGGTTTGCCGAGATCCTTGATCAAACCCGTAAGTTGCACCAACGCGTCACTGTTACCCAGTCGTGCGGCTTGCAAGACCTGGCCATAGTGTTCGGGCCGTTGGGGCGTTCCGGACCAGCTGTCTATGGCCTTCGCCGCCCAGCTTGGCTCGCGGTCCTTGTGGCACATCGTGCAGGCATCGGGACTGCCGGTCTTTTCGTCAAGATCAGGGCGAGGAATCCGCATGCTGTGATCCCGGCGCTGATCGATCTGCATGTAAGTGTGCACGGGCATATGGCAGTTCACGCACTGCGCACCGGCGGATCCCGGTTCGTGATGATGATGCTCGGAGGTGTCGTAGTTCTTGGCCTGCAAGCTGGGGAACTGCTTGGGCGGTGTCGGTGTATGGCATTGCTCACACAGGCCATTGCCCTGGATTTTGACTTTGGTGGTATGCGGGTCATGGCAGTGGGTGCAGGCAACGCCCGCCGCGTACATCTTGCTTTGGCTGAGGGAGCCAAACTCATAGTCCTCACCCAGTAATTGTCCGTCGGCGTGGTAAAGGTCCGGGCGCAGTACCGAAGGCAGCGAATGGTCGAGCAACGGCAGGCCCGATTGCGCCCCCGCCCCTAACGTTTGCCGGCGACTATGGCAGCGCGCACATTGATCAACCAGACCTTTGCTGCCCAGAGCGGCGAAGTCCACTTTCAGGCCGATGTCCCTGGAAGAGGTGTAATCGCCCTTTTTCACGTTTAACTGTTGTGATTGGCTGGCCCAGTCGACATGAGCCTGTGCCGGCCCGTGACAACTCTGACACCCCACGTTTTGTTCATGCCAGGTAGTGGAAAAGGTGTCGGTTTTGTCGTCGTAGTTCTTTTGCAGGTTAGACGAGTGGCAGTCGGCGCACATAGCATTCCAGTTCTGGTAGCGACCGGTCCAGTGCAAGGCATCGTCGGGGGTGAAGTACTGACCGGGATACAACGAGAACCAGCGCTGACCACCTTCATTTTTTGCCCGTGAGTCCCAGGCGATGGTCAGGCTTTGCAGGCGTCCGCCGGGAAAGCTCACTAGGTATTGCTGCAAAGGTTTATAGCCGAAGGTGTAGCTGATCAGGAAGTCAGCGGGTTTGCCGTCTTGACCTTCGGTATTGACGAAAAACTTTCCATCGCGGCGAAAGAACCGCGCCTTGACCTCGCCATCGACAAACTGGGCGTTCTTGAAGTTGCCCAGAACATTGGTCTCGGACGCCTCGCGCATGGCCCAGTCATGATCCGAGTTTTTCCAGGCGCCCGCTTGTCTTTGATGGCAACCGGCACAGGCCCCGGCTTTGGCATAACCGTCCGCAGCAGCCGCCAGTACGGGAAGCTGGCCCGTATCGGCAAGGATCTGAGCGGAAAAGAAAAGGGTCAGCAAGAGGCCTGAAACCAGGTAACGGAAACTGCGCACAGGACTTCCTTGGTATGAAGATTAAGCACGCGGAGCAGCCCGAATGTTTGACCAATGATAGCCATGAAACGTCAAGCCTCAAGATTGCCGGCGAGCGGAGGATGTATTGGGCAAGGACAAAACCGGCAAAAAAATGATCTCTGAAGGCTGGGCTCTTCGGTTGCACGAATGATTATCGTCCTGATCACTCAATACGAAAGTATCGAATGCATACACTTATTTGAAATAATAATTATATTGTTTAGTTTGCACTCAAAACATTACCAATATTTTCCGGACGAGCGGCCAACTTAAGATTAAGTTGCGTGCTTAACTTATTTCTTACTTCATATTAAGTGGCCACATTTGAAGTTGCCCCCCTATCTCCATCGATAGCTTCATGATTCGGCAATCATCCTGGCCACCGGTTGAACATTAGCTCCGAGACTGTGCCATTCACCGATAAAGCGGCTCTATGGACCTGTCGCATCTGCCTTGGACGGCGGGTAGCTAATGCGTAGCTTCTACAAGGTGAACTGATCGTTCAGCAGCGGCTTGTCAGCTGCCAATCATCAGACGCGATCTAAAGGAGCCAGCATGAAGACCAGTCGATACATCCTCCTTTACACCATGCTCGCCGCGGGCTTCCTGGTGGGTTCGCCTTCCGTCCTGGCCCAGCAGACAACAGGTATGTTGTGTTCTCCCAGCGAAACGACCACGGTTGACGGGAAGTATCTTCCGTCCCCGCCATCGGCGTTTGGTGGAGTAATCAACATGAGCGCAAAAGATTCCAAGCCCTGTTGGCCGCTGCGCGTCGTACCGCCCAAGTGGGCTCCCAACGACACACAAGGTGTCAGAAATGCGAGCCAGTGATCGTTCAGCCAGCTGCGATTCTGACCTCTTGTATGCCAGCTCAATGTCATCGAGAAGGTGAACTGAGAGGTAGCAATCATGAAAGCATCAAAACACATCCTTCTGAGCAGTATGTTCGTGGCCGCCGTGTTAGTGACTGCGTTTTCTGCCTACTCACAAGTCCAGACCAGCGGCGTACCTGGCTCACCCGCCGCGACGACGACTATTGATGGGAAGTATCTACCCTCGCCGTCGGCACCGTTCGGCGGTGTCATCAATATGGATGTCAAAGATTCCAAGCCTTATTGGCCGCCGACCGTGGTACCGCCCAAGGGCGCACCAAACGTGCTGTTGATCATGACCGATGACCAGGGTTATGGCGTTCCCGGAACCTTTGGCGGCGTTATCCCCACGCCGGCCATAGATCGGATTGCCAAGGCCGGATTGCGCTACACCCAGTTCCACTCCGCTGCACTTTGCTCGCCCACACGAGCGGCTCTGATCACCGGACGCAACCATCACTCGGTAGGCTTTGGCGTGGTCACCGAGCAGTCCACTGGATTCCCTGGCTACGACTCGGTCATTGATAAGAACAGTGCCACGATCGGCAGGATCTTGCAGGATAACGGCTATTCCACGTCGTGGTTCGGCAAGGATCACAACACGCCCAGCTACCAGTACAGCTTGGCCGGCCCCTATGACCAATGGCCGAGCGGGATGGGCTTCGAGTATTTCTACGGATTCGTGGGCGGTGAGTCCGATCAATGGACCCCTTTTCTTTTTCGCGATCATACCCAGATCGAACCGTGGGTCGGGAAGCCTGACTACAACCTCATCACTGACATGGCGGACGAAGCCATCAAGTACATGAATGGCTTGAACGCGGCCGCGCCTGACAAGCCTTTTTTCGTCTATTACGTCCCCGGCGGTGCCCACGCACCGCATCAACCGACACCGCAATGGATAGAAAAGTACAAAGGCAAGTTCGATATGGGTTGGAACACCCTGCGCGATCAAATCTTCGCGAACCAGCAGCGGCTCGGTGTGATTCCGGCGAATACCCAACTCACTCCATGGCCAGATGATCTACCGAAGTGGGACACGCTCAACGCCGACGAAAAGAAATTGTTTGCTCGCCAGGCAGAAGTGTTCGCTGCCTACGTGGCGTACACCGATCATGAGATCGGACGTGTGATCCAGGCCGTGGAGGATATGGGCAAGCTCGACAACACGCTGATCATTTTCATCAGCGGCGACAATGGCACCAGCGCAGAGGGTTCCACCACTGGCACCCCATTCGATATGGCGGCGCTTGAAGGCATTAGCATTCCGGTAGAGGAGCAGTTGAAATACTACGATATCTGGGGCTCCGACAAGACAATGCCCCATATGGCGGTGGCGTGGTCCTGGGCATTCGATACTCCGTTCAAGTGGACCAAACAGGTGGCATCGCACTTCGGTGGTACCCGGCAGGGAATGGCCATCTCATGGCCGGACCGCATCAAGGAAACCGGCGGCATCCGCACACAGTTCCATCATGTGATCGACATCGTTCCCACAATCCTGGAAGCCACGCAAATACAGGCGCCGGTGATGGTGGATGGCATCGCCCAGAAGCCTATCGAAGGGGTGAGCATGGCCTACACCTGGGATAAGGCAAGTGCAAACGCCCCGTCCACCCGCACCACCCAGTATTTCGAAATGCTGGCCAACCGGGCCATCTATCACGACGGCTGGATCGCCTCAACAACCCCACCCCTGGCTCCCTGGCTTCTCGGCATGGGCAAGATGCCCGACGTCGTCAACGGCTATAATTGGGAGCTTTACAACGTCGCGGAGGATTATTCGCAGAACAACGACCTCGCCGCAAAAATGCCTGACAAACTGCGCGATATGAAAGAGCTTTTCCTGATGGAGGCGACGAAATACAACGTGTTCCCGCTGGATAACGACTTTCTCCAGCGCGTCACCACGCCGCGGCCAAACGCGACCGCCGGCCGGACTGTCTTCACCTACTCGGGGGAATTGTCCGGCCTGCCCGAAAGCAGCGCCCCCAATACCCTCAACAAGTCCTATTCCATCACCGCCGAGGTGGAAGTTCCGGCGGGCGGCGCCGAGGGGATGCTCAACACGCTCGGTGGACGCTTCGGTGGCTATGGCTTCTACTTGTTGAAGGGCAAACCGATCTTTGCCTACAACCTTCTGGCCGTTGAGCACTTCCGCTGGGAAGGCCCGACAGCGCTCACACCCGGTAAACATACGGTTGCATTTGACTTCAAGTACGACGGTCCCGGTTTCGGCAAAGGTGGTACCGGTATCCTCTCGGTCGACGGCAAGGAAGTCGACCGCAAAGCGATTCCGCACACCATCCCGTTTATTGCCACAGTTGACGAAACCTTCGACGTCGGGGTGGATACCCGGATGGGGGTGGACGACAACGACTATCTGCCACCGTTTCGCTTCACCGGCCAGCTCGACAAGCTAACCATCAAACTGGAGGCTCCGAAGTTGACTTCTGAGGAACGGGTGCTTTTCGATCAAAAAATGCAGCAGGTCAAGAACGCGGCGCAGTAGTTACCGTTCGCCTGATTTAAGTGGGCTGGCAAGAAGCAAGCCCACTTCGGCGAGTTGAACGTAGTTCAAAAGAAGCTGAACTACGCTCAACTTAATGGCAGCTCTCCCTTACAACGCGGTAGTCCATTTTCTCAATCCTGTGCAAGGAGCTGGAAATGAACAAAGGTTTTGCACTGGCCCCGTTCATGATCCTGGCAGCGGTTTTGCCGGAAATTGCCATGGCGACCGATAGTCAGGCAGAACTGGCCAAGCAGTCCCTGAACCCGGTTGCTGCGCTGTATAGCCTGCCGATTCAATACAACTGGAACCAAAATCTTGGCCCCACCAACAACGGCATTCAGGCTGTTACCAATATTCAGCCGGTCCTGCCTTTCACTATCAACGACGAATGGAACCTGATTTCCCGCACCATTCTGCCGATCATCGACCAGCATGGCCTGGTGTCCGGCGGGATTGCCGACAAGTCGGGTGTTGGTGACACCACCCAGAGCTTCTTCTTTTCACCCAAGCAGCCTACCGCCAGCGGCTGGATATGGGGGGTGGGGCCGGCCATTTTGCTGCCCACCGGCAGCAACAAACTGCTCAGCAATGAACAATGGGGGCTGGGCCCCACGGTGGTCCTGCTCAAGCAACACGACGGCTGGACTCGTGGCATTCTGGCCAATCACATCTGGTCGCTGGAAAACAGCCCGCCCGATGACAAGGAAAAGGTCAACCAGACCTTCCTGCAACCCTTCTTCAGCTACACCACCCATACCTACACCACCTTCGGCATCAATACCGAGTCCACCTACGACTGGCAGACCAAGGAGTGGTCTGCGCCGATCAACCTTTTTGTGACCCAGTTGTTCAAGGTTGGCCACCAGCCCATGACCCTGCAATTTGGTCCCCGCTATTGGGTCGACAGCCCGGAGAATGGCGCCGAGGGCTGGGGGTTTCGGGTGGCGTATACGCTGCTGTTTCCCAAGTGAGTGCAATGTTTAAGTAGAGCGCTTTAAATGGCTGCTTTTGGTCGATTTATGCCTTTGCTGACAGGCAGCTTCACGCCCTAAGCGGCCGGTGGGGACAGTCAGAAACTGGCCTTTTTTTTGTCTGTCCCCAATGGCAGAAATTGGCCGATTTTAGCCTTTCGCGATAGGCA
>NZ_JAVDUA010000051.1:0-21875 GCF_031456105.1 Pseudomonas sp. BE134
TCTCCCACGGTCCGTACTGGCTAGAGTCGGAATCGAGCTTTTAGTCCCGCCCACCCCTTCAAGTCTAAACATACAAGCGAGCCTGCTCGCGATGGGCGCGACTCGGTATCAGCCATGAAATACCAAAACCAGCAGCACCAGATTCAGCAGCAATGACACCAGCGCCATGGTCCGCCAGACCTTCAGCGGTTCCCGCTCCAGCAGCGGTCTGGGACGCACGCTCAAACTGCGGCGCTCGCCCTGTTCCAGAAGCAGCAGCCATTCCTCCGCCGTTTCAAAGCGCTGAACTGGATCCGCCGCGACGGCGCGGTCCAGGCATTGCGCAATCCACTCCGGCAAATCCGGCCGATAACGACTGGCACTGACCGGTACACCAAACCGGGGGCGCTGGAACGCTTCGATTTCACCGTAGGGATAATGCCCGGTCAGCAGGAAGTACAGCGTCACGCCCACCGCATACAGATCCTGTTGCGGGCTCGGGGCGCCTCCGAGAAAGGCTTCCGGCGCAATGTAACTGGGTGTTCCCGGCAGGGCAGAAGGTTGATCCTCCGACAGGCCTGCGCAATAGGCCAGGCCGAAATCCAGCAGGCGCAACTCGCCGTCGTCACCCTGCAGCAGGTTTTCCGGTTTGATATCGCGGTGCAGAATCTGCCGTCGATGCAACATGCCGACCGCCCTTAGCAGGCGTTCGGCCAGATCCCGCCATTGCACAAGCGGCAAAGTGCCTGCGCGCTCATGCAGTTCTGCCAGCGTAGATCCGGAGTATTCGCGCATCACGTAGTACAAATGCTGACGCTGACTGGCGGCATGGACTTCAGGGAAGTGCCGTCCCGCCACGCGTTTGAGAAACCATTCTTCCGACAGCAACGCTTGGCCCGCGAGGTGATCGTCGCGTAGCGCAGCGGGTAAGGTTTTCAACAGCCAGGGTTGTTGTTGCCCGTCGCGAACCCGGTACAACAAAGACTGCTGGCTGTGGCCAAGTACCCCTTCGATGTTCCAGCCTTCGAAGGATTGACCGGGTTTGAGCGTGGGTGGCAATGGCCATTGTTGTAAGTGCATTAACGCATCGCCAATGCTCGTTTCACCTAAGGCATCGACCCTTACCAGCAGGGCGCTGGCATTGTCCTGACTGCCGGCCAGATGCGCGGCATTCACCAGGGTTTGTGCTGCGCTGTCCAGATTGGGCTGATCTCGCAGGATGGCGGCAATGGCGGTGTCGCCCAGCACCGCCCAAACGCCGTCGCTGAGCAGCACGAAACTCTCATTCAGGCGCAGTTCGCCATCGAGAAAATCCAGCACCAGATGTTGGTCCAGCCCCAGCGCACGCTTGAGCACATGCTGCATGCCCGGTTGGTCCCAGACATGATCCTCACTGACGCGCTGCAACTGATCCGCGTGCCAGCGATACACCCGGCAATCTCCCACATGGGCCAGGGTAAAACGCCTGCCGCGCATGACCAATGCACTGACGGTAGTCAGCAGCGGTTGCCCACCGCCGTTGGCCTGCAACCAGCGATTTTGCGCCAGCAGCAGGCGGTCCAGTGCTTGCGCGACCCCCCAGGTTTGCGGCGTGGCGTAATAGTCCAGCGCCAGGGCCTGCAAGGTCGAGCGGGCCGCGAGACCACCGTCGGCGCATTGGCTCACCCCGTCGGCAATCGCGAACAAATAACCCTTGCTGACCGCCAGCGCCGGGTCCGGCGTCACCAGGCGCAGGGCATCCTGATTTTCCTCCCGCGGGCCGGTGGCGCTGGATTGGGCAAAACTCAGTTGCAGGCTCATCGAGGGCTTAGACCCGAGCCGCCGTCACGGCCGCCGAACCCCAAGTGGTTCTCCAGCGACGTTTAACCCCGTGCAGACCGAACCAGGCCAGAACGCCGAGGCTGGCGAACAGCCACAAGGCCAGTTGATAGCTGCCGGTGCTTTGCTTGATCGCGCCCATGCCTGCCGCCAGCGCAAAGCCACCGATGCCGCCCGCCATGCCGATCAAACCGGTCATCACGCCGATCTCCCGACGAAAACGCTGTGGCACCAGCTGGAAAACCGCGCCATTACCTGCGCCCAAACCGAGCATGGTGCAGACGAAAAGCGCCAGCGCCGCGTAGGAACTCGGCAAATTGAAACCCACCACCGCGATACAGAGCGCCGCCACCGTGTACATCCCCAGCAGCGTGCGGATGCCGCCGAAGCGGTCTGCCAGCGCACCACCCAATGGACGCATCAGGCTACCGCCGAACACACAAGCCGCTGTGTAGTAACCAGCCGTGACCGGGCTCAGGCCGTATTGGTCGTTGAAGTAGCCGGGCAGGGCGCTGGCCAGGCCGATGAAGCCGCCAAACGTCACGCTGTAGAAAAACATGAACCACCAGCTGTCACGGTCGCCCAAGGCCTTGAAGTAGTCGGCCATGGATTTGGCTTTTGGTCGTTCAGGGGCATTTTTCGCCAGCCAGGCGAAGACGATGATGGTCAGAATCAATGGGATCAGGGCGAAGCCGAACACGTTGCTCCAGCCGAAAGCGGCCGCTAATACCGGAGCAATCAGCGCGGCCAGAACGGTGCCGGAGTTGCCTGCGCCGGCAATGCCCATGGCTTTGCCCTGATGTTGCGGCGGATACCATTGCGAGGCCAGCGGCAGGGCGACGGCGAAGGACGCACCGGCCATGCCGAGGAACAGACCCAGCACCAGCGCTTGTTCGTAGCTGTGAATCCCGAGTTGCCAGGCGGCGAACAGCGCGCAGATGACAATCACCTGACCAATCAGCCCGGCGGTTTTTGGCGACAGACGATCCGCCAGCATGCCCATGACAAAGCGCAGTACGGCCCCGGCCAGAATTGGCGTCGCCACCACCAGCCCGCGCTGTTGGGTGGTCAGGTGCAGGTCGGCGGCGATCTGCACCGCCAACGGGCCGAGTACGTACCAGACCATGAAGCTCAGGTCGAAATAGAGGAAGGCCGCAAACAGTGTCGGCGTATGGCCGGATTTCCAGAAGCTTGAATTCATCGCGCACCTCAGCTGTGAAGAGTCTCGAGAAGGAGTCATGAGCTAGCAGGTGGGGCGCCTAAGGGCCGCACCACCGGCCCCGGGCTGTGGGGCCAAAACGAAAAAACGCCGCCACCCGATTCGCCAAGGGCAAATGAGGTGAGCGACGTCTTTGTCGTAGGTGGGGCAACCGCCGTTGGTTACCTGTGGTGATTACTTAGCCAGATTTGTGCCAACAGTCCGGGACCGAGTTGCAGCCATTCGCGAGCAGGCTCGCTCCCACAGGGGATTGGGGTTTACACAGAGCCATTGTGGGAGCGAGCCTGCTCGCGAAGGGGCCTTTAAGGGCGCCACAAAACTTCAGCCGAGCAACTCACTCATGGCAATGATCTGCTCCGCCACCTGTATCAGCTTCTGCTGCCGGCTCATGGCCTGGCGGCGCATCAGGGTGTAAGCCTCTTCCTCATTGCAATCTTTCATCTTCATCAACAGCCCCTTGGCCAGTTCGATGCGCTTGCGTTCGGCCAGTTGTTGGTCGCGGGCATGAAGTTGAGCGCGTAACGCCTGGTCACTTTCAAAGCGTGCCATGGCCACGTCGAGAATCGGCTGCAAGCGTTGTGCGTGAATACCTTCGACGATGTAGGCACTGACCCCGGACTGGATCGCCTGGCGCATCACGCCGGGGTCATGCTCATCGGTAAACATGACGATCGGTCGTGGCTGGTCGCGGGTCACCAGCACCACTTGCTCCATCACATCGCGGCTCGGTGACTCGGTATCGATCAGAATCACGTCCGGACGCACCGTTTCGACGCGTTCGGGCAGGTCGATGGTCAAACCCGATTCGTCGATCACCTCGAACCCGGCTTCGGTCAGCGCGGCTTTGAGGCGGCCGACTTTCTTTGCGGTGTCGTTGATCAGCAGGATACGCAGCATGTTTGCAGTCTCCTGTCAGCGGTGGGCGAATCGTTGCGAGCTGTCGCTCATGGCGTGCAGCGTGAAGCTGCGGGCATAACCGGCCGGGTCGGAACCGTCCCAGGTTTTGCCGTCGATCAACTGACTGCTACGCATGTCCTGATCACTGGCGGCGACACCGACGGCGCTGGCGGCCTCTCGGTACAGGTCCAGTTGCTGGACGTCCCGGGCCACGCCGAGGTAATCCGGATCGTCGCGCAACAAACCCCAGCGCCGGAACTGGGTCATGAACCACATGCCGTCTGACAGGTATGGCACATTGACCTCGCCGCCGGCATGAAAGCGCAGCGCGTGCGGGTCTTGCCAGCGATTGCCCAGTCCATCCGCGTATTCACCCAGCAGGCGCGGTTCAATGCAGTCGAGGGGGGCGTCGAGGTAGTCGGGCGCGCTCAACAGCTGCGCGGTGCTGCGGCGGTTCTCCGTATTTTGCTCGATGAACCGGCTGGCTTCCAGTATCGCCATCACCAACGACCGCGCGGTGTTGGGGTATTGCTCGACAAAAGCGCGGGTGCAGCCGAGGACTTTTTCCGGGTGATCGGGCCAAATGTTCTGAGACGTCGCCAGGGTAAAGCCGAGATTTTGCTGCACTGCGCTGGCGGACCAGGGTTCGCCGACGCAGAAACCATCGATTCGCCCCGCTTGCAGGTGCGCGACCATTTGCGGCGGCGGCACCACCACGCTGTCGACATCCTGCAAAGGATGAATGCCCTGACTCGCCAGCCAGTAATACAGCCACATCGCGTGGGTGCCGGTGGGAAAGGTCTGGGCGAAGGTGAGTTTTGAGCGAGTTTGGTGCACGTGGCGGTCGAGTGCTTCAGGACTGGTCACACCCAACGTCTGTAAACCCTGGGAAAGATTGATGCTCTGGCCGTTCTGGTTCAGGCCCATCAGCACAGCCATGTCGGTGGAAGCTACGCCGCCGATGCCCAAGTGGACGGCGTAAATCAGGCCGTACAGGCTGTGGGCGGCATCAAGTTCACCGCTGACCAGTTTGTCCCGCAGGTTGGCCCAGGACGACTGGCGCTTGAGGTTCAAGGTCAGGCCGTAGGGCTGGGCGAACCCCTGAGTCGCGGCGACCACGACCGAGGCGCAATCGCTCAGGGCCATGAAGCCCAGATTGATGTCGGTCTTTTCCGGGGCATCGCTGCCATTGACCCAAGCCAGAGGGTTGGCTGGAACTTCAATCATCAATAAGCACCTTTCATAAAAAAACGCCGCAACGGGCTGCTTGCCAGAGCAAGGCCCAGTGACGACGCCCTTGTCTTGCGACCCATTCCGCCTTTGGCATGAGTGCTGATACCGGTGACGGTGCAAGGCATATGCCATCGCTCGCTGATTTTATCGCGCGCCTCGCCTGCAACCCGATGCCCGGCTATAATTGCCGCCACTTTTCGTAGCCCAGAGTCAAAGCCGCCCATGTACACCCTGGCCCGTCAGATGTTGTTCAAACTTTCCCCGGAAACCTCCCACGATCTGTCACTGGACCTGATCGGCGCGGGCGGGCGTTTGGGCCTCAACGGCTTGCTGTGCAAGGCCCCGGCGAAAATGCCGGTGTCGGTCATGGGCCTGGACTTCCCGAACCCGGTGGGCTTGGCGGCCGGTCTGGACAAGAACGGCGCGGCCATCGACGGTTTCGCTCAACTGGGTTTTGGTTTTGTCGAAATTGGCACCATTACCCCGCGCCCGCAGCCGGGCAACCCGAAACCACGGATTTTCCGCCTGCCGGAAGCCGAGGCGATCATCAACCGCATGGGCTTCAACAACCTCGGCGTCGATTACCTGCTGGCTCGCGTGGCGGCAGCCAAATACAAAGGCGTGCTGGGCATCAACATCGGCAAGAACTTTGACACCCCGGTTGAGCGCGCGGTCGACGATTACCTGATCTGCCTGGACAAGGTCTACGCCCATGCCAGCTACGTGACGGTCAACGTCAGCTCGCCCAACACCCCGGGCCTGCGCAGCCTGCAGTTCGGCGACTCGCTCAAGCAGTTGCTCGCTGATCTGGCCACGCGCCGCGCAGAACTGGCGTTGCGCCACGGCAAACATGTCCCGCTGGCGATCAAAATCGCACCGGACATGACTGACGAAGAAACTGCACAGGTCGCACAAGCGCTGATGGAAACCGGGATGGACGCGGTGATCGCCACCAACACCACCCTGAGTCGCGTCGGCGTCGAAGGCATGGAATACGGTGACGAGGCGGGCGGTCTGTCCGGCGCACCGGTTCGCGACAAGAGCACGAACACCGTGAAAGTGTTGGCGGCGGAACTGGCAGGGCGCTTGCCGATCATCGCCGTGGGCGGCATCACCGAAGGCAAGCACGCGGCCGAGAAAATCGCGGCGGGTGCGAGCCTGGTGCAGATCTACTCCGGCTTTATCTACAAAGGCCCAGCGTTGATTCGTGAGTCCGTAGACGCGATCGCCGCCCTGCGTTAATCGTGTAGCAGCTGCCGAGCCTGCGAGGCTGCGTCTGGCTGCGAAGCAGTCGTAAACCCGGAATGCACGGTGTGTCTGCAGGACTGCAGGGGCTGATTTTACGACTGCTGCGCAGCCGGACGCAGCCTCGCGGGCTCGGCAGCTGCTACAAGGGAACTGTGTGGCGAAAGACAGGCATAAAAAAGGGCTCCTCGAAGGAGCCCCTGGGCCGAAGCCCGCCGTCCGGATGGGACGTGCGTGGTTAATTCAGTCAGTCATCAGATTTTTGTGTCGCAGTGTTAGGCCCTGTAATTAATTGCCGACGGCGTGAAGTTCGTTGAGTCTGTGGATTCCCGCAGTGCCGGTCATACCGTCCCAGTTGTCGCCGCGTCCCTCGCGCCAGCCGTTAATCCAGGCTTGGCGTACTGACGGTAGAGTAAATGGGCAAAGCTCACGGGATTTGCCACCAACGCCATATTGATATCCGCGCAAAAATGCTCTTTCCAACGGATCACGCTTAAGTCTTCTCATAGGGTGTTGCCCTCACTTGTTGACTGTATTCATCGCGTAGACCTCAATCGAGGTCTGGCAGAAAAACTCTGCCGTTGGGGCCCGCTGCCGGCGTCGCGAGCCAAGGTGTTGACGTCGTTGCGGCGTCAACCTGTGTTGAGTTCTAACCAATGCGTCACATCGAGGGAATGATCGTTTTGTCATAAGGACGTAACGATAAAGATGCTATGGCGATAAGTAACGCGATGTTTGGTCCTTGGTTCTTGGAAAAGCCCTGTATGATCGGCGCCCCGCAGGATGACGGGGTTAATCCTAAGTGAGAATGACTTCTGTTGGCCGGGAGCATTATTCGACGAAGGGTCGACTTATGACATTTTGTTGCATCAACTTTTTTATCTGCCTGTGCATCTAAGCTCTTCTAATCTGAGCAGCACAGGTGGGACGGCACACCTTCGTGCCACGCGGGCGTTCTTTTAGAAAAGCGCCTGATTGAAAACCGGACCGGCAATGCGTTGTCGGTTCACTTAGCCAAGGCTCTGAAAATCCAATGTCCGATCAATTCGAAATCTTCCTCACTTGCCCCAAAGGCCTTGAAGGCCTGCTGATCGAGGAAGCCGTCGGGCTTGGCCTTGAAGAAGCACGCGAGCACACCTCTGCCGTGCGTGGCATGGCGACGATGGAAACCGCTTATCGCCTTTGCCTGTGGTCGCGACTGGCGAACCGGGTGTTGCTGGTGCTCAAACGTTTCCCGATGAAGGACGCCGAAGACCTGTACCACGGCGTACTGGACATCGAGTGGCAAGACCACATGCTCAACGCCGGTACCCTGGCCGTCGAGTTCAGCGGCCATGGCTCGGGTATCGACAACACTCACTTTGGCGCTTTGAAAGTCAAAGACGCCATCGTCGACAAGTTGCGCACCCCGCAAGGCGACCGTCCGTCGATCGATAAACTCAATCCGGACCTGCGCATTCACCTGCGTCTGGACCGTGGCGAGGCGATTCTTTCCCTCGACCTGTCCGGCCACAGCCTGCACCAGCGTGGTTATCGCTTGCAGCAAGGCGCGGCACCGCTGAAGGAAAACCTCGCGGCTGCGATCCTGATCCGTTCCGGCTGGCCCCGCATTGCGGCCGAAGGCGGCGCGCTGGCTGACCCGATGTGCGGTGTCGGTACGTTCCTGGTCGAAGCCGCGATGATCGCCGCCGACATGGCGCCGAATCTGCGTCGCGATCAGTGGGGCTTTACCCATTGGCTGGGCCACGTCCCGGCGCTGTGGAAAAAGCTTCACGAAGAAGCCACTGAGCGCTGCGCGGCCGGCCTGGCCAAGCCACCGCTGTGGATTCGGGGTTACGAAGCCGACCCGCGCCTGATTCAGCCGGGTCGCAACAACGTCGAACGTGCCGGCCTGAGTGAGTGGATCAAGATCTACCAGGGCGAAGTCGGCACCTTCGAACCGCGTCCGGACCAGAACCAGAAAGGCCTGGTGATCTGCAACCCCCCATACGGCGAGCGTCTGGGTGACGAGGCGAGCTTGCTCTACCTCTATCAAAATCTCGGCGAGCGTCTGCGTCAGGCCTGCCTGAACTGGGAGGCCGCGGTGTTCACCGGCGCCCCGGACCTGGGCAAGCGCATGGGCATTCGTAGCCACAAGCAGTATTCGTTCTGGAACGGCGCGCTGCCGTGCAAGCTGCTGCTGATCAAGGTCACGCCAGACCAGTTCGTCACCGGCGAGCGTCGCACCCCGGAGCAGCGTCAGGTGGAGCGTGAGCAGGCGGCCTATGATCAGGCGCCGAGTGAGCCGGAAGAACGCAAGTACAACAAAAACGGCAACCCGATCAAACCGACGCCAGCACCCGCGCCGGTGATCGAGCAACCGCGTTTGAGCGAAGGCGGGCAGATGTTTGCCAATCGCCTGCAGAAAAACCTCAAGGCACTGGGCAAGTGGGTCAAGCGCGAAGGCATCGACTGCTATCGCGTCTACGATGCCGACATGCCGGAATATTCCATGGCCATCGACCTGTATCAGGATTGGGTCCACGTCCAGGAATACGCGGCACCAAAATCCATCGATCCGGAAAAAGCCTCGGCGCGCATGTTTGATGCCCTGGCGGCCATTCCTCAGGCGCTGAACATCGACAAGAGTCGTGTGGTGGTCAAGCGTCGCGAGCGTCAGAGCGGCACCAAGCAGTACGAGCGTCAGGCTGCGCAAGGCAAGTTCGTCGAGGTCAACGAAGGTGGCGTGAAGCTGCTGGTCAACCTGACCGACTACCTCGACACCGGGCTGTTCCTCGACCACCGTCCGATGCGCATGCGCATTCAGAAAGAGGCGGCCGGCAAGCGCTTCCTCAACCTGTATTGCTACACCGCGACGGCCAGTGTTCACGCGGCCAAGGGCGGTGCACGCACCACGACTAGCGTTGACCTGTCGAAAACCTACCTGGACTGGGCGCGTCGTAACCTGTCGCTGAACGGTTTCTCTGACAAGAACCGCCTGGAGCAGGGCGATGTGATGGCTTGGCTCGACGCCTGCCGTGACGAATACGACCTGATCTTCATCGACCCGCCGACGTTCTCCAACTCCAAGCGCATGGAAGGGATCTTCGACGTGCAACGGGATCAGGTGCAGTTGATCGACCTGGCCATGGCGCGTCTGGCGCCCGGTGGCGTGTTGTATTTCTCCAACAACTTCCGCAAGTTCGCCCTTGAGGAAAACCTCACCGAGCGTTATGCGGTTGAAGAAATCACCGCCCAGACCATCGACCCGGATTTCGCCCGTAACGGCAAGATCCACCGTGCCTGGAAAATCACTGCACGTTGACACCTGAACGGGTTGAATCCTCAGAGCCTTGATTTTTAAAGGCTCTTGGGATTCTTTCAGTACTGGTCAAATTAGTGGCTAATAGCTATAACTCTACTCGTGGCCAATGGGCTTTCCCGCACCTGGCGTTTTGAGTTGCGTCTATGTCGTTGCACGCCGTGCGCCCCAGGATCCTGGGCATTATCAGCGAAGATTCGTCGGCCTGGCTCGTCGCGCTGCTGGCATTGCTTATGGGTGGCGTACTTACGGGGTTACTGGCCTGGTCGACGCTCAATGTGTTCCAACATCAACTCAAACAACGCTTTCAACTGCTGGCCAGTGAGCGTTACAGCCGCATCGAAGAGCGTTTCGTAGACCAGGAGCAACGCCTCGACGGCCTGCGCCGGTTCTTCGCCAATTCCAGTTCGGTCTCCCGCGAGGAGTTCGACGGTTTCACCCAGCCGTTATTGCACCGGACTCAAGCCTATGAGTTCGCGACCCGAGTGACGCGTGCCGAGCGCGCAGAATTCGAGCGCAAGGTGCGGGACGAGGGATTCACCCACTTCACCATTCGTGAGCAAGACGGCAACGGTCAACTGCAATTGGCCGGTGAACGCGATGAATACGTGGTGGTGCAGTACAGCCAGACGCAAAGTCGACTGAAATCGCCGATGGGTTACGACTTGCTGGCCGAACCGAAGCGTCGATCAGCACTTGAGCGGGCGGACAGACTGGGCACTATGGCGGTGTCGCAGCCGATGCATCTGGTCAGTATCGACCCGGCCTATGCGCGTGGCGTGCTGTTGGTGGCTCCGGTGATGCTGCGCAATATGCCAGGCGCCGCGGGGGCAAAACCCTACGGATATGTCATGGCAGTGATCAGCATGCGCCAGTTGCTGGCAGATGGATTGCCGGATTCCATGCACGACTATCTTTCGGTGCGCATTCTCGATTTATCGGTGGACGAACGGCAGGAAGCGCTTTTTGAATCCTTCAACGCACCGGCTGCCAGTGAGTTGTCCGCGAGCCGGCTGCTGCGACTGGCCGATCACGATTATCAAGTCGATATCACGCCGAGCGAAGTCTTTCTAAAAGCCCACCATTCCTCGGTGAAGCCCCTGATGGTGCTGGGCGGTTTGCTCAGTCTGCTGCTCAGCGTGTTATTGTACGTGTTGGTCAGTCAGCGTCAGCGCGCGCTGAAAATGGTGGAGCAACGAACCGGGGAATTACGTGCCCGCGAACAGGAGTTACGGGGCACTCATGGCCAGCTGCGTGCTGTGCTGAATGCGGCCACTCAGGTGGCGATCATCGCCACCGACCTGCGTGGGATCATCAATACGTTCAATGCCGGTGCCGAGCAGATGTTGGGTTATGCCAGCGCCGAGGTCGTGGGGCACCTGACCCTGGAAAACCTGCACTTGCACCGGGAGCTGGAGGTGCGGGCGGCGGAGTTGAGTGGGCGGTATGGCAAGCCGATTCCGACCAGTCAGGCGATGTTGGTCAAAGGGGGCGAAGAGGGCGGGCAAGAGGCGCGGGAGTGGACGCTGGTGCGCCGCAATGGCAGCCATTTGGCGGTGAACATGCTCGCAACCCCGGTGCTCGACGAACAAGGTCTGTGGGTCGGTCACCTGGCAGTATGCATCGACATTACCGAAAGCAAGCGCGTCCATGAGGCGCTGGCGGCGCGGGACCTGTTGTTGAAAAAACTCAGCGCCAATGTGCCCGGTGGCATCTATCAATTCATGATGGAATTCGATGGTCGCTTCCGTGTGATTTATGTCAGTGACGGTATTCGAGAGATCTACGAACTCGAACCGGATGTGCTGCTGTTCGATGCCGAATCGATCTTCACGCGCATTCACCCACAGGACTCGACGCGGGTCCGTGACTCGATCCTGGCGTCTGCGGACACCCTTAGCCCGTGGCGCGAGGAATATCGCGTGCAGTTGCCCATACGCGGCCTGCGCTGGGTTCGTGGTGAGGCAACCCCGGAAGAGCTGCCCGGTGGCGGCGTGCTCTGGCATGGCTACATTTCCGATATCTCCGACCTGAAACGCGTGGAAGAAGAGTTGCGCGCGCTGTCGATCACCGACTCATTGACCGGGATCCACAACCGCCGCTATTTCCAGGAGCGCCTGACTACCGAAATGATCCGAGTCCAGCGTGGAGGGGGCGAGTTGTCGGTCATCATGCTCGACATCGACCACTTCAAACGCATCAACGACCAGCATGGCCACGCTGTGGGGGATCGGGTGTTACAGGCCGTGTGCGAGCGTATCGGTCAGCGGCTGCGGCGCACGGATGTGTTCTGTCGCCTCGGGGGCGAAGAATTCATGGTGCTCTGCCCGGACACCGACAGTGAGCAGGCTCAAGTGCTGGCCTTGCAGTTGTGGCAAGCGCTGCGCGGTTCGCCGATCGACAGCGTCGGGTTCGTCACGGCGAGTTTCGGGATCGCCAGTTGGCGCGTCGGGGAGGGCGCGGATGCGCTGTTGCTGCGCGCGGACTCCGGGGTCTATGCGGCTAAGCTGGCTGGGCGGGATCGGGTTGAGGCGCAGACAAGCTAACACCAGATACGCTCCCCCATGATCGTTCCCACGCTCTGCGTGGGAATGCCTCAACGGACGCTCTGCGTCCGCTCTTGAATGAGACGCGGAGCGTCCCTGGCTGCATTCCCACGCTGAGCGTGGGAACGATCATCTTAGGTGTTCTTTAGGTCGGGTTATAGCACCGAAGCCGTTTCCGGCAGTTTCGGCTGGCGATACAAGTCCAGCAGCACCTGATCCAGTACCGACGACGCGCCAAACGGTGCCTTGTCGTTGAGGATTGCCACCACTGCCCAGGTGTTGCCATTGACGTCGCGGCTGAAGCCGGAGATCGCTCGCACGGTGTTCAGGGTGCCGGTCTTGACGTGGGCTTCGCCGCGCATTGCGGTGGTTTTCAGGCGTTTGCGCATGGTGCCGTCGGTGCCGGCAATGGGCATCGAGCTGATGAATTCGGCAGCATACGGGCTGTGCCATGCTGCTTGCAGCATGGCCGCCATTTCACGGGCGCTGACGCGTTCGGCGCGGGACAGGCCGGAACCGTTCTCCATCACCAGGTGCGGTGCCGTGATGCCTTTCTTCGCCAGCCACTGACGCACCACGCGCTGCGCGGCTTTGGCGTCGTCACCGTCGGCATCGGTGCGAAACTTCTGCCCCAGGCTCAGGAACAGCTGCTGAGCCATCGTGTTGTTACTGAATTTGTTGATGTCGCGGATGATTTCCGCCAGGTCCGGTGAATAAGCCCGGGCCAGCAATTTGGCGCCGCTTGGGGTAGGCGCCAGCACATCCTTGCCCTGAATGCTGCCGCCCAGTTCTTTCCAGATAGCGCGTACGGCGCCGGCGGTGTAGGTCGCGTGGTCGAGCAGCGACAGGTACGTCTGGGAACTGCAACCATCGCCCAACTGGCCACCCACCGTCACGGTCATGCTGCCATCGGGCTGGGTCACCGGGTTGTAACGTACGCCACCGGTGCATTGCTTGGAGTTGACGGCTTTGACCTGGTTTTCGATGCGGATGCTGGCAATCGGCGGCTCCACCGACACCAGCACACGGCCGTTGTCGTTGCGCGCCACGAAGCGCAGGGCCTTGAGGTTGACCAACAGCGAGTCGGGTTTGACCAGGAACGGTTTGTTTTCGTCATTGCCGTCATCATTGAACTCGGGCAATTGCGGTTGGGTGAAGAAATTACGGTCCAGCACCAGATCGCCGGTGATTTGCGTCACCCCGTTGGCGCGCAGGTCGCGCATCAGCAGCCAGAGTTTTTCCATGTTCAGCTTCGGATCGCCGCCACCCTTGAGATACAGGTTGCCGTTGAGGATGCCACCGCTGAGAGTGCCGTCGGTGTAGAACTCGGTTTTCCACTGATGGTTCGGGCCGAGCATTTCCAGCGCGGCATAGGTGGTGACCAGTTTCATGGTCGAGGCCGGGTTGACCGAAACGTCAGCGTTGAAAACGGTCGGGGTGCCAGGGCCAGTGAGCGGGATCATCACCAGCGACAGGGCGCTGTCCTGCAATTTGCTGGCCTTGAGGGCTTTTTCGACGTTAGGCGAAAGCGCGGTGTTGATCGGAGCAGCGGAGACGGAAAGGGCCAGAGGAAGAATGAAACTGGCCAGCAACAATGGACGCAAAGACTTGATCATGTGCAATAAAACCCTACGGGCGAGGGGAAAAAAACGAGGGCATGGCGATAAAATCCCTCAGTGGTCATGAAAGTGTCGGCATTATGCCCCAAGGCTTGAAGTCGTGTGCCGTGCCATACCCCTCTAATCCGCTCTTTTTTTACCGACGGTCAGCGATGCACCCCAGAGAGTCGGGCAATTAGTGGCTTAAACTGCTAAAGTGCCGCCCGTTATTACTTTTGAGGATTGTTCCAATGGCGACTAACCGTTCCCAGCGTCTGCGCAAAAAACTGTGCGTCGATGAATTTCAAGAGCTGGGTTTCGAACTGAACCTGGATTTCAAAGAAGATTTGGCTGATGAAGCCATTGATGCTTTCCTCGACGCGTTCCTGAAAGAAGCCATGGAAGCTAACGGTCTGGGCTATGTTGGCGGCGACGACTTCGGTCTGGTTTGCCTGCAGAAGCGTGGCTCGGTGTCCGAAGAGCAGCGTGCTGCTGTTGAAGCCTGGCTCAAAGGCCGCAGCGAACTGACTGAAGCAACCGTCAGCCCGCTGATCGACGTCTGGTACCCGGAAAAGCCGATCAATCCGGTAGCTTGATGTCATAGCTTTTTGTCTTAAAAAAAACGGCGACCCAAGGGTCGCCGTTTTTTTATGCGCGGATTGGAAGCACGCAGCCTCGTTTCACTCGACAGCTGCTACAGGGTGAACGCATTCCATGTAGCAGCTGTGTAGCAGCTGTGTAGCAGCTGTCGAGTGAAACGAGGCTGCGTCTTCTTAGCTTTTACGCCAATTCAAAATCACCAGCGTTAACACTCCCGCCACAATCCCCCAAAACGCCGAACCGATGGAAAACAGCGTCAGCCCCGACGCCGTGACCATAAAGGTGATCAACGCCGCTTCACGTTCCTTCACCTCGGTCATGGCGATGCTCAAGCCATTGATGATCGATCCGAATAACGCCAGCGCGGCAATCGACAGCACCAATTCTTTCGGCAATGCGGCAAACAGTGCCGCCAACGTCGCGCCGAATACCCCGGCAATCCCGTAGAAAATCCCGCACCAGACGGCGGCCGTGTAGCGCTTGTTGCGATCTTCATGGGCATGCGGCCCGGTGCAGATCGCTGCGCTGATGGCCGCCAGGTTGATCCCGTGGGAGCCAAACGGGGCGAGTAGCAATGAGGCGATGCCAGTGGTGGTGATCAGCGGTGAAGCCGGCACGGTATAACCGTCGGCGCGCAGGACGGCGATGCCCGGCATGTTCTGCGAGGTCATGGCCACCACGAACAGGGGAATGCCGATGCTGATGGTCGCGGCCAGGGAGAAGTGCGGCGTGGTCCAGACGGGTGTCGCCACTTCCAGATGGAATCCACTGAAATCCAGCAGCCCCATGAACCCTGACAAAGCCGTGCCGATCAACAGCGCGGCCAGCACGGCATAACGCGGTGACAGGCGCTTGACCAGCAGATAAGTGAAGAACATGCCCAGCACCAGCCCGGTGCGATGCTGGGCAGCGACGAAAATCTCGCTGCCGATCTTGAACAGAATCCCCGCCAGCAAAGCGGCTGCCAATGACGCCGGAATCTTCTTCACCAGCCGTTCGAAGCTGCCGGTCAGGCCACAGAGGGTCACCAGAATCGCACACGTGATGTAGGCGCCGATGGCTTCGCCGTAACTCACACCGCCCAGGCTGGTGATCAGCAACGCGGCACCGGGAGTCGACCAGGCAATCGTGATGGGGGTGCGATAACGCAACGACAGGCCAATCGAGCACACAGCCATGCCGATCGAGATTGCCCAGATCCACGACGAAATTTGCCCGCTGGTCAGGCCAGCCGCTTGCCCGGCCTGGAACATCAGCACCAGAGAGCTGGTGTAACCGGTCATCATCGCGATAAACCCGGCGACAATGGCCGACGGCGACGTGTCGGCCAAGGGGCGCAGCTGCGTGTGCGTGGCGTCGTTCATGACAGCGGTGTTCCTTGTCCTAGTGAAGATGCCCGTGCCCTTTGTAGCAGCTGGCGAAGCCTGCGTTCGGCTGCGAAGCAGTCGTGAAATCATCCGGCGCGGCGTATCAGGAATCCCGCGTATTCAGGTTTACGACTGCTACGCAGCCGGACGCAGGCTTCGCCAGCTGCTACAGGGGATTGCGTTCGAGCGGCGGATTCCGGGTTCAAGCCTAAACTCAAACGTAGCGGATCGTTGCAATACAGCAGAAGCGACAATCAGCCGTACAGTCGTGTTGCCACCATTCATTGTGTACAATCGCGGTGTTTTTTACGCGATACTTGCCAGTGACCCACTGTGCCGTATTACAGTCACCGTCAATTCGCCGCAGTTCTCCCGACTCGAGTGCCCATGAACGAACAGTTGCAGCCCCTAAAGAAACAACCGCGAGCAGGCAAAGCCGGTCGCAGCGGTACCCAGGACGATATTGTCTACGCGCATATCTTCGAGGCTATTCTCGAACAGCGCCTGGCGCCTGGCACCAAGTTGAGCGAAGAAGCGCTGGGGGAAATTTTCGGGGTCAGTCGCACCATCATTCGCCGCGCACTGTCGCGCCTGGCCCATGAGGGCGTTGTGCTGCTGCGTCCGAACCGTGGCGCGGTCGTCGCCAGCCCGAGCGTCGAAGAGGCTCGGCAGGTGTTCTTCTCGCGCCGTCTGGTGGAGCGGGCGATCACTGAGCTGGCGGTGCAACACGCAACCGCTGAGGAACTCGCCGAGTTACGGCAGATGGTCAACGATGAACGCGACAGCTTCTCTCGTGGTGATCGCGGTGCCGGCATCCGGCTGTCGGGTGAGTTCCACCTGAAACTCGCCGAAGCGGCGAAGAATGCGCCATTGATCAGCTTCCAGCGCAGCCTGGTGTCACAGACTTCCTTGATCATCGCCCAGTATGAAAGTGGCAACCGTTCGCACTGTTCCTACGACGAACACACCCAATTGATCGACGCCATCGAAGCGCGCAACGCTGAGCTGGCGGTGAGTTTGATGATGCATCATATGGATCACATCGACAGCAAACTCAATCTCAACGAAGAAAGTGCATCGGATGATTTGCACGCGGTGTTCTCGCATTTGTTGCAGACCAAGAAGCCAGGGCGGCCCAGCGCGAAACTCTGATAGACCATGACAAAAAATCCCCCGTAGCCTGAAGGCTGCGGGGGATTTTTGTTGAGTGTCTGATCGTTCCAACGCTCTGCGTGGGAATGCAGCCCGTGACGCTCCGCGTCACTGGACGCGGAGCGTCCCTTGAGGCATTCCCACGCAGAGCATGGGAACGATCAGCCCGAAGAGAACTAGCGCTGATGCACCAGGTTCCCTGCCGCATACGTCTGCAGAACAGTGCGGTCATCCCCCAGCGTCATCAACACAAACAACGTTTCGGCAATGTTGTTCGCCTGCTTCAAGCGATAGCTCAGCAGTGGCGTGGCGTTGTAGTCCAGCACCAGGAAGTCGGCATCGGTGCCGGGTTTCAGCGTGCCGATCTTGTCTTCCAGGCGCAGCGCTCGCGCACCGCCGAGCGTGGCCAGGTACAGCGACTTGAACGGGGTCAGGCGTACGCCTTGCAGCTGCATGACCTTGTACGCTTCGTTCAAGGTTTGCAGCAGTGAAAAACTGGTGCCGCCGCCAATGTCTGTACCCAGGCCGACATTCAGTTTGTGTTTCTCGGCCATCGGCAGGTTGAACAAACCGCTGCCGAGGAAGAAGTTCGAGGTCGGGCAGAATGCGATGGCCGAACCGGTTTGTGCCAGGCGTGCGCACTCGTCGTCGCACAGGTGCACGCCGTGGGCAAACACCGAGCGCTCGCCCAACAATTGGTAGTGGTCGTAGACGTCCAGATAGCCTTTGCGTTCCGGGAACAGCTCTTTGACCCATTCGATCTCTTTCAGGTTTTCACTGATGTGAGTCTGCATGTACAGGTCGGGGTATTCACTCAGCAACTGGCCGGCGAGGGTCAGTTGTTCCGGGGTGCTGGTCGGGGCGAAGCGCGGGGTGACGGCGTAGTGCAAGCGACCCTTGCCGTGCCAGCGCTCGATCAGCGCCTTGCTGTCGACATAGCTGGATTCGGCAGTGTCGGTCAGATAGTCCGGCGCGTTGCGGTCCATCATCACCTTGCCGGCGATCATGCGCAGGTCGAGCTGTTCGGCGGCTTCGAAGAACGAGTTCACCGATTGCGGGTGCACGCTGCCGAATACGAGCGCAGTGGTGGTGCCGTTGCGCAGCAGTTCCTTGATGAAAATGTCGGCCACTTCATCGGCATGAGCCTTGTCGGCGAACTGGCTTTCGCACGGGAAGGTGTAGGTGTTGAGCCAGTCCAGCAGTTGCTCGCCGAAGGCGCCGACCATGCCGGTTTGCGGCATATGAATGTGGGTGTCGATGAAGCCCGGTGTGATCAACGCATCCTGATAATGGGTGATCTCGATATCGGCCGGCAGTGTTGGCAGCAAGTCACTGGCGTGGCCGAGCGCGCTGATCTGGCCGTTATCAACCACCAGCAAGCCGTCTTCGAAATATTCGTATGAGGCTTCGATCCCCACTTCGGCGGGGTCGGCGATGCTGTGCAGGATGGCGGCACGGTAGGCTTTGCGAGTCAAAGGCATGGGGGTTCTCAATTGGAGGCTTGGCTGCGGCGTGAAGCAGGCAGCAGTTTGGCAATCGATGATCCGGCGCTGGCAGTCTGCTGGCCGAAATTCGCGTTATAGGTGGCGATGATTTCGCCGGCGATGGAGATGGCGATTTCCACAGGCAACTTGCCTTTGACTTCGCCGATGCCCATCGGGCAGCGCATGCGCTGCACGACGCTGTTGTCGAATCCGCGCTCGCGCAGGCGGTGTTCGAACTTCACCCGTTTGGTCTTCGAACCGATCAGGCCGAAGTAGGCGAAGTCGTTGCGCTTGAGGATCGCGGCGGTGAGTTCGAGGTCGAGCTGGTGATTGTGGGTCATGACGATGCAGTAGCTGCCGGCGGGCAGGTCGTCGATTTCATCCACCGGTTCTTCGCTGACAATCTTGCGCACGCCGTGGGGAATCTGTTCCGGGAATTCGTCTTCCCGTGAGTCGATCCAGCGTACCCGGCACGGCAGGCTGGCGAGCAGCGGCACCAGTGCGCGGCCGACATGGCCGGCGCCGAACACGGCAATCTGCGCCTGGACCTGGCCCATCGGTTCGAACAGCAAAACGGTCACGCCGCCGCAGCACTGGCCGAGGCTGGCGCCGAGGCTGAAGCGCTCCAGGTGTGTCTCCTGTTTGCCGCTGGCGAGCATGTCGCGGGCGATCTGCATGGCCTTGTATTCCAGGTGTCCGCCACCGATGGTGTCGAAGGTCTGGTTGGCGCTGATGACCATCTTCGAACCGGCATTGCGCGGCGTCGAGCCGAGCTCTTCGATGATGGTGACTAACACGCAGGGTTCGCCCTGGGATTGCAGGTCAGCGAGGGCGTCGATCCAGTTGTACATGTTTCACCTCAACATCTCTGTTGTCTGTTCGGGCCTCATCGCTAGCAGGCTAGCTCCCACATTGTTTCGTGGTGTCCACACATTTTGGATTCCCTACGAATCCTGTGGGAGCTAGCCTGCTAGCGATTGGCCGCACCTCGGTATCAGAGCGAAGCCAGCTCAACTTCGGTTTCGACAGCCTTCGCCACCTTCAACTGCCGCATCTGCTCACAGCCCCACAACACCCGCTCCGGGGTCGCCGGCGCATCGATTTTCGGTTGATGCCTATAGTCACCGAGGCTCGCCACGGCGTCCTTGATTGCACACCACGAAGCAATGCCCAGCATAAACGGCGGCTCACCCACCGCCTTGGAATGAAACACCGTGTCTTCCGGATTCTTGCGGTTTTCCACCAGCTTCACCCGCAGGTCCAGCGGCATGTCTGCCACGGCCGGGATCTTGTAGCTGGCCGGGCCGTTGGTCATCAGTTTGCCCTTTGCATTCCAGACAAGCTCTTCCATGGTCAGCCAACCCATGCCCTGGATGAAACCACCCTCGACCTGACCGATGTCGATGGCCGGGTTCAGTGAGGCGCCGACGTCGTGGAGGATGTCGGTGCGCAGCATCTTGTACTCGCCGGTCAGTGTGTCGACGATCACCTCGCAGCATGCAGCGCCAAAGGCGTAGTAGTAGAACGGGCGACCGCGGGCCTGGCTGCGGTCGTAGAAAATTTTCGGGGTCTTGTAGAACCCGGTGCTCGACAGCGACACCTGAGCGAAATACGCCTGCTGGATCAGCGCTTCAAACGTCAGGATGTGATCGCGAACCCGTACGTGACCGTTGTGGAATTCCACGTCTTCTTCGCTGACCTTGTAGTGCCGTGCAGCAAATTCGACCAGGCGTTTCTTGATGGTTTCAGCCGCGTTCTGTGCGGCTTTACCGTTCAGGTCGGCACCGCTTGACGCTGCCGTTGGCGAGGTGTTCGGCACCTTGTCGGTGTTGGTCGCGGTGATTTGTACGCGGTCCATTTCGACCTGGAACACTTCGGCCACGACCTGCGCGACTTTGGTATTCAGGCCCTGGCCCATTTCAGTGCCGCCGTGGTTCAGATGAATGCTGCCGTCGGTGTAGACGTGGATCAGTGCGCCGGCCTGGTTGAGGAAGCTGGCGGTAAAGGAAATACCGAATTTCACCGGGGTCAGCGCCAGGCCTTTTTTCAGGATCGGGCTGTTGGCGTTGTAGCGACGGATCGCTTCGCGGCGCTCAAAGTACTGGCTGCTTTCTTCCAGTTCGGCGGTCATTTCTTCGAGCATGTTGTGCTCGACGGTCTGGTAGTAATGCGTGACGTTGCGCTCGGTCTTGCCGTAGTAGTTGGCCTTGCGCACGGCCAGTGGATCGAGAGCCAGATGACGGGCGATCGCGTCCATCACTTCTTCAATCGCGACCATGCCTTGCGGGCCGCCGAAACCACGGTAAGCAGTGTTTGACGCGGTGTTGGTTTTGCAGCGATGACCGTTGATGGTCGCATCGCCCAGGTAATAGGAGTTGTCAGCGTGGAACATCGCGCGGTCGACAATCGACGCCGACAGGTCCGGCGAACAACCGCAGTTACCCGCCAGCTCCAGCGCGATGCCGTGCAGGCGGCCGGTGCTGTCGAAGCCGACGTCGTACTCGACGTAGAACGGGTGACGCTTGCCGGTCATCAGCATGTCTTCGACGCGCGGCAGGCGCATTTTGGTCGGCTGACCGGTGAGGTGCGCGATCACGGCGCACAGGCACGCCGGGCTTGCCGCTTGCGTTTCCTTGCCACCAAAACCACCGCCCATGCGGCGCATGTCGACGACGATTTTGTTCATCGATACGTCGAGCACTTCGGCGACGAGCTTCTGCACTTCGGTCGGGTTCTGCGTCGAGCAGTAGACGATCATCCCGCCGTCTTCAGTCGGCATTACCGACGAAATCTGGGTTTCGAGGTAGAAGTGTTCCTGGCCGCCGATGTGCAGCGTGCCCTGGATGCGATGTTCGGCCGTTGCCAGAGCCCCCGCAGAATCGCCGCGCTGATGGGTATGGCTGTCGAGCACGAAGTGGCGTTTGCGCAGGGCTTCGACCACGTCCAGCACCGGCTCCAGATCTTCGTATTCGATGATCGCGGCCATGGCGGCTTTGCGTGCGGTTTCGAGGTCTTTCGCCGCAACGGCGAGCACCGGCTGACCGACAAACTGCACGTCATCGATGGCCAGCAGCGGGTCGCCTGGCAACAGTGGGCCGATGTCTTTCAGGCCCGGCACATCTTCATGGGTAATGGCGATGCGTACGCCTTCGAAGGCGTAGCAGGGCTTGGTGTCGATGCTGATGATTTTTGCGTGGGCGCGGTCCGACAGGCGTGCGTAAACGTGCAGCTGGTTCGGAAATTCCAGGCGGTCGTCGATGTACTGCGCTTCACCGGACACATGTTTGGCGGCGCTGTCGTGCTTGACGCTGCGGCCGACACCGGTGGTCAGGTCCTTGGCGAACAGTTCAGCCAGTTCGGCTTGGGTCTTCTCTACAGCGTGATGATTAGACATAAGCGGTCACCCGAGTCTCGATGTGCGGTGTTTGCAGTTCGA
>NZ_JAVDUA010000052.1:0-20409 GCF_031456105.1 Pseudomonas sp. BE134
GATGTAAGCCATAACAAAGAAAATGCCCCGTATCTTTCGATTACGGGGCATTTTCTTAAACCGCGATGCAGATTGCTAGGTTTTCACACAGTCTGCGAAGCGGGTTTTATCTACAACGCAGTTAAACCGACAGTTCAACCAGCAGCTTGTTCAGACGGCGCACATACGCGGCCGGATCCTTCAAGCTGTCACCGGCAGCCAGGGCCGCCTGATCGAAGAGAATGTGCGACAGGTCGCCGAAACGCTCGTCGCTCTGCTCGTTGTCGAGCTTCTCGATCAGCGGGTGCGCCGGGTTGAACTCGAAGATCGGCTTCGACTCCGGAACCTTCTGACCGCTGGCCTCCAGGATCTGACGCATCTGCATACCCAGGTCCTGCTCGCCGATCGCCAGAATCGCCGGGGAGTCGGTCAGACGGTGGGAGACCCGTACTTCAGCAACCGAATCACCCAGTGCGGTTTTCAGACGCTCAACCAGGCCTTCTTTGGACTTGGCGACTTCTTCCGCGGCTTTTTTGTCCTCTTCCGAGTCCAGATTGCCCAGGTCCAGATCACCGCGCGCCACGTCAACGAAGGTCTTGCCGTCGAAGTCGCTGAGGTAGCTCATCAGCCACTCGTCGATACGGTCGGTCAGCAGCAGCACTTCGATGCCTTTCTTGCGGAAGACTTCCAGGTGCGGGCTGTTTTTGACTTGCGCGTAGGTTTCGCCGGTCAGGTAGTAGATCTTGTCCTGACCTTCCTTGGCGCGAGCCAGGTATTCGGCCAGACCCACCACTTGCTCGCCTTCATCACCGTTGGTCGATGCGAAACGCAGCAGGCCAGCGATTTTCTCTTTGTTGGCGAAATCTTCTGCCGGGCCTTCTTTCATGACCTGACCGAAGTTCTTCCAGAAGCCCTTGTATTGCTCAGGCTCGTTCTTCGCCAGTTTTTCCAGCATGTCCAGAACGCGCTTGGTCAGCGCCGACTTCATCGAATCGATGATCGGGTCTTTCTGCAGGATTTCCCGCGACACGTTCAACGACAGGTCGTTGGAATCGACCACGCCTTTGATGAAACGCAGGTACAACGGCAGGAACGACTCGGCCTGGTCCATCACGAACACACGCTGCACGTACAGCTTCAGGCCTTTCGGCGCTTCACGCTGGTACAGGTCGAACGGAGCACGGGCCGGCACGTAGAGCAGCGAGCTGTATTCGAGCTTGCCTTCGACCTTGTTGTGGCTCCAGCTCAGCGGGTTCTCGAAATCGTGAGCGACGTGCTTGTAGAACTCCTGGTATTCCTCGTCCTTCACTTCAGTGCGAGGACGGGTCCACAGGGCACTGGCGCGGTTGACGGTTTCCCATTCAACGGCCGGCTGCTCTTCACCTTCAGCGGCGGCCACTTCTTTTGGCAACTCGATCGGCAGGGCGATGTGGTCGGAGTACTTCTTGATGATGTTGCGCAGACGCCAGCCATCGGCGAATTCGTCTTCACCGGACTTCAGGTGCAGAACGATGCGAGTGCCGCGCTCGGCTTTCTCAACGGTGGCCACTTCAAAATCGCCTTCGCCCTTGGACGACCAGTGCACACCTTCGCTGGCCGCATCACCGGCACGACGGCTGAACACGTCGACTTTGTCGGCGACGATGAAGGCAGAGTAGAAACCCACACCGAACTGGCCGATCAGGTGCGAATCTTTCTTCTGATCGCCAGACAGGTGTTTCATGAAGTCGGCTGTGCCGGATTTGGCGATGGTACCCAGATGGGCGATCGCTTCTTCGCGGTTCATGCCAATGCCGTTGTCTTCGAGGGTGACGGTTTTGGCGTCCTTGTCGAAGGTCACACGGATTTTCAGTTCGGCGCCACCTTCCAGCAATTCAGGCTTGGACAGGGCTTCGAAACGTAATTTGTCGACAGCGTCAGAGGCGTTCGAGATCAATTCGCGAAGGAAGATTTCCTTGTTGGAATACAGCGAATGGATCATGAGGTGCAGCAGTTGCTTCACCTCGGTCTGGAAGCCCAGGGTTTCCTTTTGAGTTTCCACACTCATGGTCATCAAACTCCAATCAGATGGCAGTGGCCGCGACCTTCAGGGTCGGCGGCGGGTTGTCATCAGAGTTGGGGGCTGTGTTCAGGATTTCAAGGGCTCCTCAATTTTGAAATGGGCACGGGCCGTCGCAATGGGCTCGGATTCAGTGCTTTGCCAGGCGGTAACGGCCACGTTGGCGACCCGACGCCCCTGTCGGCACACCTGACATTTGGCCCAGGTATCGCGAAACTGCCCGGCGCGCAGGTAGTCGAGGGAGAAATCGATGATTTTCGGTACACCCGGCGAACCCGTGAAAATCAGCAAGTGCAGCGCGGCCGAGAGTTCCATGAACCCGGCAATCACGCCGCCATGAATCGCCGGCAATAAAGGGTTACCAATGTTGTCCTTGTTGGCTGGCAGGCGAAACAGCAGATCATCCCCCACCCGCGAACATTCGACGCCGATCAGTTTGGCGTAAGGAATCAGGTGCAACAGTGACGCGTAGTTGCCCTCCTCATGAGCCTGTTGCAGTTGTTCCTTGAAGGAATCAGTCATTGCGCACCTCCGGAGATGACGCCGCCAAAGCCTTTCGTGCCTTTGATGGCTTTGCTCATGCGCATGAACGTACCCACAACATGGGCGATGGGGTGCTCGGGATCGTCCTGATAGGCGAAACCTCGGGCGAAGATCACGTCGGTGGTCACTCGGTAGCATTGGGCAAAACCGTAGACATCTTTATGCGGTTCGGCGGCATGCATGTAGTCGATGCGCAGATCGAGGGTCGGGCAGACTTCAAATTCGGGCAGCACGCACAGGGTCGACATACCGCAGGCAGTGTCCATCAACGATGTCAGCGCACCGCCGTGGATCACGCCGGTTTGCGGGTTGCCAACGATTTGCGGGCTGTACGGCAAGATGACCGTTAGTCCGTCATTGCTGGCGCTGTGCACCCGTAACCCAAGGACCTGACAATGCCGCAGCGCCGACAGGAATCGCGTCGCACGCTCAAAAACAGGGTTTTCGGCCATGTGATAAAAAGCTCTAGTTAGTGGGGATTCGAAGTCTTGGAAAAAGCAAAAAGTTCCTTAGCGAATATCCTTCATATATTTGTATGAAATGAGGAACTTATCATTGCCGGGTGTGCTCGAAAGGCCAGTAGTTATTTCCATAAGGAGAAACACCCCATGCGTAAGACTTTAGCTATTGCCTTGATGTTGACCGCTTCCCTCGGTCTCGCTGCCTGCGATAAAAAATCCGAGGACAAAGCTCAAGATGCAGCCAAACATGCTGAACAGGCTCAGCAAGACATGAACAAAGCTCAGGATAAAGTGAACGACGCTGCGAAAGAAAACGCCAAAGCTGCCGAAGCTCAGGCTGAATCGAACGAAGCTGCCGCAAAAGAAGCACCTAAAAACTAAAACAGTTTTTAGCTTGCAAAAGAAAACCCGCCTGGTGCGGGTTTTCTTTTGCCTGCAATTTGCTCCGCTAGAGCAAAATGCTTCTAAAAGTCGGACTAATGATCAGTAACAACGAACAGACGAAACCCACAAACCAGACCAGACTGCGCTGCCAGGCCAAATCGCCCCAGTAACACAGTAAGTAGATAATGCGTGAGATCACAAAGATGATCGCCAGCAGGTCGATCAGCCATCCTGCGGTTTGGGTGGTGTGCGCCATCAACACACCTACCGCAAACAATATAAAGGCTTCAAAACAGTTTTGATGCGCGGCCAACGCACGGGCCCCGAAGCCGGTAAGTTGCCCCTGCTGCTGACGCGGCAGGTGATTGTTGTAACCGCCCTGCTCTTTCATCGCCTTGGCCACCGGCATGCGGGCCACATAAATCAGTAATGCACTGATGAACACACACCAGAACGGAATACTCATCAAGCGACCTCTTTGTTTGCCTCGGGCAAGGGTGCCTCTGTAGGGGTATAGACCATCACGTCCAGAACGTCGGAATGAAACTCCCGGCGATACAACACCAATACCACGCCGGTACTCATCAGCATGAACAGCCACGGGCTGACGAACCAGGCCAGCATGGTCATGCCGAAGTAGTAGGAACGCAGGCCGAAGTTGAACTGGTTAGCGGCCATGGAGATGACCCGTGCCGCGCGGGCAGCGAAGGCTTTGCGTTCCTGTTCGGACACGTGGCGTTCACCGACCATTGGCGCCGAGCCAATCAGAATCGCTGCAAAGTTGTACTGGCGCATGCACCAGCTGAAGGTGAAGAAGGCGTAGACAAACACCAGCGCCAGGCACAGCAATTTGATCTCCGACATGCCCTGGGACGCCTGCTGCACCATCGGGATATCCGCCAACAACGACACCGCTCTTTCGGAAGCACCGAGCACGGTGAGAATACCGGCCAGAATAATCAAGGTGCTGGAGGCAAAGAACGAGGCATTACGCTCCAGGTTACCCACCACACTGGCATCGGCGATGCGGTTGTCGCGTAACAGCATGCGACGCATCCAGTCTTCGCGGTACAGATGCAACACGCTGGCCAGGCACGCGGTGTCACGGCCCTTCCACGTGGCATAGCGGGTGTAACCGCCCCAGCAGATGACAAACCAGAGCGCGGCGAGGATGTGGATCAGGTTGGCGTGGATGAACGACATGCAGGTCCTTTTGATGGAGTGGCGAAATACTCGAAACCTTGTGGGAGCGAGCCGGCTCCGGGCGGCGTTCCGACGATAGCGGTAGATCAGTCAACATCTCTGTTGAAAGTAAAATCGCCATCGCGAGCAGGCTCGCTCCCACATTGGAAATTTGCAAGGCTTCGACGTTAGCTTATGGAAAAAGACACTGCACTGACTCCAAAAAAAATGCCCCGCATCGATTGATACGGGGCATTTCTGTTTCAGCTTGATAGCCCGCTTGTGGCAGGCCATTCAGCGACTTAAGCCAGCGCTTCTTCGCGCTTGCCCAGCAGTCGATCGCAAACCACCGCGACCACCAGGGTCATGACCGCCGGCACCAGCCACGCCAGGCCCTGCTCGCTCAGCGGCAAGTGAGACAACTGAGTCGGCATCCAGTCCGCCAGACCCGCGCCCTTGAGCGCGTCGATCATGCCGAAGAGGAACGACACCAGCATCACCGGACCGACGATGCGGCCCTGCTCATGCCAGAAGTCCTTGCAGAAGCTCAGCGCCACCAGGGCGATGCATGGCGGGTAGATCGCCGTCAGGACCGGGATCGAGAAGGCAATCAGCTTGGTGAGGCCCAGGTTGGACACCAGCAAGGAGAACACCGCCAGGATGATGACCAGCGTCTTGTAGGACAGTGGCAGCACGCGGCTGAAGTACTCGGCACAGGCACAGGTCAGGCCTACAGCCGTTACCAGGCAGGCCAGCGAGATCAACACGGCCAGGAAACCGCTGCCCAACGAACCGAAGGTGTGTTGCACATAAGCGTGCAATACCGCCGCGCCGTTGGTCGCACCGGCGGCCACTTCGTGGCTGCCCGAACCGAGGCGGAACAGACTGACATAAACCAGCGCCAGGCCAACGCCGGCAATCAGCCCGGCAATGATGGCGTAACGGGTGATCAGCACCGGCGATTCAACACCACGGGAGCGGATCGCGTTAACAATCACGATACCGAACACCAAAGCGCCCAGGGTATCCATGGTCAGGTAACCATTGATGAAACCTTGAGAGAACGGTGCCGCGACGTATTCCGGCGTGGCCACGCCGATATCACCGGCAGGCAACGCGAACGCGGCGATGCCGAGCGCGGCCAGGGCAATGATCTTCAGTGGTGCGAGAAAACGTCCTACGGTATCCAGCAAACGCCCCGGGTAGAGCGAGATGAAGAACACGATCAGGAAGTACACCGAACTGTAGAGAAACAGCGCCAACGGGCTCTCGCCGGTCAGCGGCGCCAGGCCGACTTCGAACGAGACGGTGGCGGTGCGCGGGGTGGCAAACAATGGGCCGACTGCCAGGTAGCACGCGGCAGCCAACAGGCCACCGGCGATTTTGCCGATCGGGCTGCTCAACGCATCCATCGCACCACCGACTTTCGCCAGTGCAACCACGGTGATCACAGGCAAACCGACCGCGGTGATCAAGAAGCCCAGCGCCGCCATCCAGACATTAGGTCCGGACTGCAAGCCGACGATAGGCGGGAAGATGATGTTGCCAGCCCCGACAAAGAGGGCAAATGTCATAAAACCAAGTGCCAGGATGTCCTGGCCTTTCAACACTTTCATTAAGGAAATACCACACTACTGAATCGGAATTTAGAGAGGGATTTCCCTTTGGGGTGAGGGAAATGCTGTCGATCCGTATAGGACTGACCCTTTAGCGCGTCACTGCCTTGTGGGCGGCGTTCGCAAAAATGGCGGCTAGCCTAACGAATTTGCCCGACAAACGCACTGTTAGAGGGCGAACTATCCGATACACGACGTTTCTGTGTCGCGTTTTTGCATGTAAATTGATCTGTGTCTATAAAGCAGATCGTTCCCACGCTCTGCGTGGGAACGCATCCCGTGACGCTCTGCGTCACATCCAAAGGTGGAACGCGGAGCGTCCCCAGCGGCATTCCCACGCAGAGCGGGGGAACGATCACCCGGAAACGACAAAGGCCACCCGAAGGTGGCCTTTGTTTGGTAAAGCGTCAGCTAAGCGCGAGGCTTATTTGATCGCCCAACCGGTCAGCTCGGACAAAGCCTTGCCGATGTCTGCCAGCGAACGCACGGTTTTAACGCCTGCGTCTTCCAGGGCCGCAAACTTCTCGTCTGCAGTGCCTTTGCCGCCAGAGATGATTGCGCCAGCATGGCCCATGCGCTTGCCCGCAGGGGCAGTCACACCAGCGATGTAGGAAACAACCGGCTTGGTCACGTTTGCCTTGATGTAGGCAGCCGCTTCTTCTTCAGCCGAACCGCCGATCTCGCCGATCATGACGATCGCTTCTGTCTTCGGGTCTTCCTGGAACAGCTTCAGGATGTCGATGAAGTTCGAACCCGGGATCGGGTCACCGCCGATGCCGACGCAAGTCGACTGACCGAAACCGGCGTCAGTAGTTTGCTTGACAGCTTCGTAGGTCAGGGTGCCGGAACGGGAAACGATACCGACCTTGCCTGGCAAGTGAATGTGACCTGGCATGATGCCGATCTTGCATTCGCCTGGAGTGATCACGCCTGGGCAGTTAGGGCCGATCAGGGTAACACCCAGCTCGTCGCACTTAACTTTAGCGTCCAGCATGTCCAGGGTAGGAATGCCTTCAGTGATGCAAACGATCAGCTTGATGCCGCCGAAAGCAGCTTCCAGGATCGAGTCCTTGCAGAAAGGAGCTGGAACGTAGATTACGCTGGCGGTGGCGCCAGTGGCAGCTACAGCGTCTTTCACGGTGTTGAACACTGGCAGACCCAGGTGCTCGGTGCCGCCTTTGCCAGGAGTTACGCCGCCAACCATCTTGGTGCCGTATTCGATGGCTTGCTGGGTGTGGAAACTACCTTGCGAACCGGTAATACCCTGGCAGATAACTTTGGTGTCTTTATTGATCAGGACGCTCATTATTTGCCCTCCGCAGCTTTAACGACTTGTTGAGCAGCGTCGGTCAGGCTGGTAGCAGCGATGATGTTCAAACCGCTTTCTGCCAGTACTTTAGCGCCCAGCTCAGCGTTGTTGCCTTCAAGGCGAACAACAACCGGGATTTTCACGCCGACTTCTTTCACAGCGCCGATGATGCCTTCGGCAATCATGTCGCAACGAACGATGCCGCCGAAGATGTTGACCAATACTGCAGCGACGTTAGTGTCGGACAGGATGATCTTGAACGCTTCGGTAACGCGTTCTTTGGTAGCACCGCCGCCCACGTCGAGGAAGTTGGCTGGTTTGCCGCCATGCAGGTTGACGATGTCCATGGTACCCATGGCCAGGCCAGCACCGTTGACCATGCAACCGATGTTGCCTTCCAGTGCTACGTAGTTCAGTTCGAACTTGGCAGCGTGCGCTTCGCGCGGATCGTCTTGCGACGGATCGTGGAAAGTCTTCAGCTTAGGCTGACGGTACATGGCGTTGGCGTCGATGTTGATCTTGGCGTCGAGGCAATGCAGATCGCCGTCAGCCTTGATCACCAGCGGGTTCACTTCCAGCAGAGCCAGGTCGTGATCCTTGAACAGCTTGGCCAGACCTACGAAGATCTTGGCGAACTGAGCAACTTGCTTGCCTTCCAGACCCAGCTGGAATGCCAGTTCGCGACCCTGGAATGGCTGAGCGCCAACCAGTGGATCGATAGTGGCTTTCAGAATTTTCTCTGGAGTGTCGTGAGCGATTTTCTCGATGTCCACGCCACCTTCGGTGGAAGCCATGAACACGATGCGACGGCTCGAACGGTCAACGACAGCGCCCAGGTACAGCTCTTTAGCGATATCAGTGCACGATTCAACCAGGATCTTGGTGACTGGTTGACCGTTGGCGTCAGTCTGGTAAGTCACCAGACGCTTGCCCAGCCACTGCTGTGCGAATGCCTTGGCGTCTTCTTTGCTGCGAACCAGCTTGACGCCGCCCGCTTTACCGCGACCACCAGCGTGGACCTGGGCTTTGACAACCCACTCGGTGCCGCCGATTTTGTCGCAAGCTTCTGCTGCTGCTTCCGGGGTATCTACTGCATAACCGGTGGAAACTGGCAGGCCGTATTCAGCGAACAGCTGCTTACCCTGATACTCGTGAAGATTCATGCTTATTACCGTCTTCGTTAGGTACTGCGCATTCGGTGCTGCACTCGTTCAAGTGCCGCACCACCTTTGACTGCTGCTTGCGTAGCCTTTCCGGTCAACCGGTGCAGCTACGCAAGACTGCGTCCAGCGGATATTCCGCGGTGAGTCTTGCATGCAAGGCTCACGACGGGCCATTCCGCCGTGGTTTCTTATTGTCTTAACGCTTCTTGCGGTTGGCGATGTGGATGGCGCCGCCATTCACTGCCAGAGCTGCTTCGTGCAAGGCTTCAGACAGGGTCGGATGGGAGAAAACCATCATGCCCAGGTCTTCAGCGCTGGTGCCGAATTCCATACCGATCGCGCCCTGCTGAACCAGTTCTGCAGCGCTCGGGCCAATCACGTGGACGCCCAATACGCGGTCAGTCTTGGCATCGGCAATGACTTTCACGAAACCGCCGGTGTCGTTGGCTGCCATGGCACGGCCACTGGCTGCGAACGGGAAGGTGCCAACGTTAACTTCAACGCCTTCAGCCTTCAAGGCCTGCTCGGTTTTACCGACCCATGCGATTTCCGGGTGAGTATAAATAACCGAAGGGATCAAGTCATAGTTCATCTGGGCTTTGTGGCCCTTGATGCGCTCAACGACCATGATGCCCTCTTCCGAGGCCTTGTGTGCCAGCATCATGCCGCGAACCACGTCACCGATGGCGTATACGCCCGGTACGGTGGTGGCGCAGTGATCGTCAACGTGCACGAAACCGCGCTCGTCGAGGGTCACGCCGCAATCAGCGGACAGCAGATCAGTGGTCACTGGACGGCGACCAACGGCTACGATCAGCTTGTCGAAAGTGATGTTCTGTTCGCCCTTGGCATCGGTGTAGTTCACAACGACTTCGTCGCCATTCACTTTGGAACCGGTAACGCGTGCGCCCAGCTTGATGTCCAGACCTTGTTTGGTCAGGGTTTTCAGCGCTTCCTTGGAAACGGCAGCGTCAGCGGCCATCAGGAAAGTGTCCAGCGCTTCAAGAACGGTAACTTCAGCGCCCAGACGGGACCAGACCGAACCCAGTTCCAGACCGATAACGCCAGCGCCGATCACGCCCAGACGCTTGGGTACGGACTGGAATTCCAGTGCGCCAGTCGAATCGACGATCACATTCTGGTCAACCGGAGCCGGTGGAATGTCGATCGGACGCGAGCCTGGAGCCAGAATCACGTTCTCGGCTTCGATGATTTCTACCGAGCCGTCAGGCTTGGTGACTTCAACTTTCTTGCCGGCCAGCAGCTTGCCGTGACCCTGAATGGAAGTCACACCGTTGGCTTTGAACAGGGTGGCAACACCCGAGGTCAGGCCTTTGACGATGTTGGCTTTACGGCCGACCATTGCTGGCACGTCCATGGTCACGCCAGCGTGGTTGATACCGTGGATCGCGAAGCCGTCCTGGGCTTCGTGGAACTTCCAGGAGCTGTCCAGCAGCGCCTTGGATGGAATGCAGCCGACGTTCAGGCAAGTACCGCCCAGAGCCAGTTTGCCTTCCTTGTCGGTGTACTTCTCGATGCAGGCCGTCGTCAGACCAAGCTGTGCTGCCTTGATGGCAGCTACGTAGCCGCCAGGGCCCGCGCCGATCACTACTACGTCAAATTTCTGAGTCATAAAAGGTTCCCTTTTAGCAACAAGCTACAAGCCGCAAGCCGCAAGACTGAAGCCCACTTGCTCGCTTTGAGCTGGGGGCTTGCAGCTTGCAGCTTGCGGCTGCTTTTTAGATATCCAGCAACAAACGAGCCGGGTCTTCCAGCAGGTTTTTGATGGTCACCAGGAAAGTCACAGCTTCTTTGCCATCGATCAGACGGTGATCGTAGGACAGAGCCAGGTACATCATCGGACGGATAACGACCTGACCGTTGATCGCCATAGGACGCTGCAGAATGTTGTGCATGCCCAGGATAGCGGCTTGCGGCGGGTTGACGATCGGGGTCGACATCATCGAACCGAAAGTACCACCGTTGGTGATGGTGAACGTGCCGCCGGTCATTTCGTCCATCGACAGTTTGCCGTCACGGGCTTTCTTGCCGAAGGTGGCGATGCCGCCTTCGATTTCAGCCAGGCTCATCAGTTCGGCGTTACGCAGAACCGGTACAACCAGACCACGGTCGCTGGAAACAGCAACACCGACGTCGGCGTAGCCGTGGTAAACGATGTCGCCGCCGTCGATCGAGGCGTTGACAGCCGGGAAGCGTTTCAGCGCTTCGGTGGCCGCTTTCACGAAGAACGACATGAAGCCCAGGCGTACGCCGTTGTGGGACTTTTCGAACAGGTCCTTGTACTTCGAACGCAGGGCCATGACTTCGGTCATGTCGACTTCGTTGAAGGTAGTCAGCATCGCCATGTTCGACTGAGCTTCTACCAGACGCTTGGCGACGGTAGCGCGAACGCGGGTCATCGGAACGCGCTTCTCGATGCGGTCGCCAGCGGCGAACACAGGAGCGGCAGCAGCAGGTGCAGCAGCCTTGGCAGGCGCGGCAGCAGGTGCGGCTTTCTTGGCAGCAACAGCCGCTACCACGTCTTCCTTGGTCACACGACCGCCTTTGCCAGTACCGGCAACGGAAGCGATGTTGATGCCGTTTTCTTCAGCCAGCTTGCGAGCAGCCGGTGCAGCAACAGGATCGTCTTCACCTTCAGCAGCTGGAGCAGCGGCTTGTGCAGCGGCCGGAGCGGCAGCTGGAGCGGCAGCAGCAGCGCCACCCGCTTCGATGGAGCCCAGGACTTCGTCGGACAGAACGGTGTCGCCTTCGTTCTTGACGATAGCGCCCAGCACGCCGTCAGCAGTGGCCAACACTTCCAGCACAACCTTGTCGGTTTCGATGTCGACAATCAGGTCGTCACGCTTTACAGCGTCGCCCGGTTGTTTGTGCCAGGTGGCAACGGTGCCATCGGCAACCGATTCCGGGAAAGTGGGGGCTTTGATTTCGATAGCCATTATCTGTGGGTCCTTAAATTCGGTTTCAGGTGCGCGAAGGCGTTAAACAGTAAAGGCGTCTTGCAGCAGTTTTTCCTGCTGCTCGGCGTGCATCGATGCATAACCACAAGCAGGTGCAGCAGAAGCCTCACGGCCCGCGTACTCGAGTACGAGAGACTTGTTGAGATTGCTGACGCTACGACGCAAGTGGTGTTGGCTGCAGTACCAGGCACCCTGGTTCATCGGCTCTTCCTGACACCAGACGGCATGTTTGGCGTTGGTGTAAGGAGCCAGGACTTCTTTCAAGTCGTCCTCAGGGAATGGGTACAGCTGCTCGATACGCACGACGGCGATGTCATCACGACCTTCGGCACGGCGTTTTTCCAGCAGGTCGTAGTAGACCTTGCCGCTACACAGAACAATGCGCTCGACCTTTTTCGGGTCTTGAACATCGATTTCCGGGATCACGGTCTGGAACGAACCTTCGGCCAGATCTTCCAGGGTCGATATGGCGAGCTTGTGACGCAACAGCGACTTCGGAGTCAGAACGATCAATGGCTTGCGCAGCGGGCGAATGACCTGACGGCGCAGCAAGTGATAGATCTGAGCCGGCGTGGTCGGTACGGCTACCTGAATGTTGTGCTCGGCGCACAGTTGCAGGTAACGCTCCAGACGAGCCGACGAGTGCTCCGGGCCCTGACCTTCATAACCGTGCGGCAGCAGCATGGTCAGACCGCAGAGACGGCCCCACTTGTGCTCGCCACTGGTGATGAACTGGTCGATAACCACCTGGGCACCGTTGGCGAAGTCGCCGAACTGGGCTTCCCAGATCACTAGCGCATCAGGCGTGGTGGTCGAGTAACCGTATTCGAACGCCAGTACGGCTTCTTCGGACAGGAACGAATCGTACAGGTCGAAACGTGGCTGGCCGTTGTACAGGTTTTGCAGCGGGATGTAGGTGCCCGCGTCTTTCTGGTTGTGCAAGACAGCGTGACGGTGCGAGAACGTACCGCGACCGATGTCCTGACCCGTCATGCGAATCGGGTGACCTTCGAACGCCAGGGTCGCGTACGCCATGGTTTCGGCGTAACCCCAGTTGATCGGCAGGCCGCCGGCTTGCATCTTCTGACGGTCTTCGTAGATTTTCGAGACCTGGCGCTGAACCACGAAGCCTTCCGGAATTTCCAGCAGCTTGGCGGACAGTTCCTGCAAGGTTTTCAGATCGAAACGCGTGTCGTGACGTGCGGTCCAGGCGTGGCCCAGATACGGACGCCAGTCCACGAACAACTCTTTGTTCGGCTCTTTGACCAGGCTTTTTACAACATGCAGACCGTTGTCCAGCGCGTTGCGGTATTCGTCGACTTTCGCCTGAACACGCTCTGCGTCCAGCACTCCGCCCTGAGTCAGACGATCGGCATACAGCTCACGGGTAGTGCGCTGTTTGGTGATCTGCTGATACATGATTGGCTGGGTGCCGCTTGGCTCGTCGGCCTCGTTGTGGCCACGACGACGGTAGCAGACCAGGTCGATCACCACGTCACGCTTGAACTGCATGCGGTAGTCGATGGCCAGCTGGGTCACGAACAACACAGCTTCCGGATCATCGCCATTTACATGGAGGATCGGTGCCTGGATCATTTTCGCAACGTCGGTCGCGTACTCGGTGGAGCGCGAGTCCAGCGGATTGCTGATGGTGAAACCGACCTGGTTGTTGATCACGATGTGCACGGTGCCGCCGGTTTTGAAACCGCGGGTCTGCGACATCTGGAAGGTTTCCATCACCACGCCCTGACCGGCGAATGCCGCGTCACCGTGGATGGAAATCGGCAGAACCTTCTCGCCGGTAGGGTCGTTACGACGATCCTGACGTGCGCGAACCGAACCCTCGACCACTGGAGAAACGATTTCCAGGTGGGACGGGTTGAACGCCATGGCCAGGTGAACTTCACCGCCGGTGGTCATCACGTTGGACGAGAAGCCCTGGTGATACTTGACGTCACCGGAACCCAGCTCGACCTTCTTCTTGCCTTCGAACTCGTCGAACAGCTCGCGCGGGTTCTTGCCGAAGGTGTTGACCAGCACGTTGAGACGGCCACGGTGGGCCATGCCGATGACGATTTCCTTGGTGCCGTAGGAACCGGAGCGCTGGATCAGCTCATCGAGCATCGGAATCAGGCTTTCGCCGCCTTCCAGACCGAAACGTTTGGTACCCGGGTATTTGGTTCCCAGGTATTTTTCCAGACCTTCGCCGGCAGTGACGCGTTCAAGCAGGTGGCTCTTGATGTCGGCGGAGTACGTCGGACGGCCGCGTACGCTTTCCAGACGCTGCTGGAACCACTGGCGCTGCTCGGAATCGGTGATATGCGTAAATTCAGCGCCGATGGTGCGGCAATATGTCTGCTGCAACGCTTCGTGAATTTCGCGTAGGCTCGCTTCCTCTTTGCCGATGAACAGGTCGCCGGCACGGAAGATCGTATCAAGATCGGCATTGGTCAAGCCGTAATGATTGATCGACAGGTCTGCAGGTGCAGGACGCTGCCACAGCCCCAGCGGGTCAAGCTGGGCTGCCTGGTGGCCACGCATACGGTAGGCCTGGATCAATCGCAGCACTTCAACTTGCTTCTTCTCGTGCTCACTGCTCACGCTGCCGGCGGAAACCGGTTGGGCGCGGCGCTGGTTCTTTGCCAGCAAGACGAAATGATCGCGAATTGTGGAGTGCGAAACATCGGTAGCAGTGTTGCCATCAGCCGGCAACTTCTGGAAGTAGGTGCGCCACTCTTCTGGCACAGCGTTAGGGTCGTGCAGGTAGAGCTCGTAGAGCTCTTCCACATAGGCAGCGTTACTACCGGACAGGTAGGCGCTGTTCCACATGCGCTGCATCACGCTTTCTTGCATGCTTGGTCACCCTCGGTTAGGGGAACACCACCGGCGTCGACACCGAGCACACTTGCAGAAGTCCGAATGCAGCGACCAAAACAAGCCACTTAGGATCACGCTGATAGTCCGGGTACCAGCCCGGATGCCCCTGCTTGTCTCATTTCTTCAAAATAAGAGCCGCAGCCTTATAAGCTGCTGCTCAGGTTAAAACTACGGCGCCGGTTGAAGCCTGCGCCGTAGCATCTACAGGTACTACGGTCTTACGGGTACAGCAGCTGAATCACACGCCGCTTTGCAGCAACATGTTACGTACGTGACCGATGGCCTTAGTCGGGTTCAGGCCTTTCGGACAGACGTTGACGCAGTTCATGATCCCGCGGCAGCGGAATACGCTGAACGGATCATCCAGCGAAGCCAGACGCTCGGCAGTCTTGGTGTCACGGCTGTCTGCCAGGAAGCGGTACGCTTGCAGCAGAGCAGCTGGACCCAGGAACTTGTCCGGGTTCCACCAGAAGGACGGGCAGGAAGTCGAGCAGCAAGCGCACAGGATGCACTCGTACAGACCATCAAGCTTTTCACGCTCTTCCGGGGACTGCAGACGCTCGATGGCCGGAGCCGGCGTGTCGTTCTGCAGGAATGGCTTAACCTTCTCGTATTGCTTGTAGAAGATGCTCATATCTACGACCAGGTCACGGATAACCGGCAAACCTGGCAGTGGACGAACAATCAGCTTGTTACCTTTTACGACAGAAGACAGCGGCGTGACGCATGCCAGGCCGTTTTTGCCGTTGATGTTCATGCCGTCGGAACCGCAAACACCTTCACGGCAAGAGCGACGATAGGAGAAACCTTCGTCCTGCTCTTTGATCAGGGCCAGCACGTCCAGCACCATCAGGTCTTTACCACCGGTATCGACCGAAAATTCCTGCATGAACGGCGCAGCGTCCTGATCAGGGTTGTAGCGATAAACACTGACTTGCAACATGGCGGCCACCCTTAATAAGTCCGAATCTTAGGTTCAAAAGTCGGAACAGTCTTCGGCGAGAAGTTCACAGCACGCTTGGTCACGCGCTTGTCACCCGGGAAGTACAGGGTGTGGCACAGCCAGTTTTCGTCGTCGCGGTCTTCGTAGTCTTCACGGGCGTGAGCACCGCGGGACTCTTTGCGGATCTCTGCAGCGATGGCGGTGGCTTCGGCCACTTCCAGCAGGTTTTGCAGCTCCAGCGCTTCGATACGAGCGGTGTTGAACGCCTGGCTCTTATCGTTGATCTTGACGTTGGCGATACGGCCACGCAGATCAGCCAGTTGGGCAATACCCTTCTGCATGTATTCGCCGGTACGGAACACACCGAAGTAGTTCTGCATGCAGCTTTGCAGTTCTTTGCGCAGGGTAGCGACGTCTTCACCCTCGGTACGCGAGTTCAGGCCATCGAGACGTGCCAGGGCAGCGTCGATGTCGGACTGGCGAGGACGAGCGTAATCAACGCCTTCCTTCAGCGTCTGCTCCAGGAACAGGCCGGCGGCACGGCCGAATACCACCAGGTCGAGCAGCGAGTTGCCGCCCAGACGGTTGGCACCGTGAACCGATACGCACGCCACTTCGCCTACGGCGAACAGACCAGGAATGATCTGGTCAACGCCTTCGGCGTCCTGGGTGATTGCCTGACCATGAATGTTGGTGGCAACGCCGCCCATCATATAGTGGCAGGTTGGAACGACCGGAATCGGCGCTACGGCTGGATCGACGTGAGCGAAGGTCTTGGACAGTTCCATGATGCCTGGCAGACGGCTGTGCAGAACTTCTTCACCAAGGTGATCGAGTTTCAGCATCACGTGGTCGCCATCCGGACCGCAACCGTTGCCGGCGATGATTTCTTTAACCATCGAACGGGCAACAACGTCACGACCAGCAAGGTCTTTGGCGTTCGGAGCATAACGCTCCATGAAACGCTCGCCGTGCTTGTTGATCAGGTAACCGCCTTCACCGCGGCAGCCTTCAGTAACCAGTACACCAGCGCCGGCGATGCCGGTCGGGTGGAACTGCCACATTTCGATGTCTTGTACCGGCACGCCAGCACGCAGAGCCATGCCAACGCCGTCACCGGTGTTGATCAGGGCATTGGTGGTGGACGAGTAGATACGACCTGCACCGCCAGTCGCCAGAACGGTGGCGTTAGCACGGACGTAGGAAGTTTCGCCAGTCTCGATGCAGATGACGATCATGCCGACAAAGGCACCATCTTCGTTCTTCACCAGGTCGACGCCGTAGTATTCGTTGAGGAATACGGTGCCGGCCTTGAGGTTGGCCTGGTACAGGGTGTGCAGCAGGGCGTGACCGGTACGGTCGGCAGCGGCGCATGTACGGGCGGCCTGGCCACCTTTACCGAAGTCTTTCGACTGACCGCCGAACGGACGCTGATAGATGCGACCCTGTTCAGTACGGGAGAACGGCAAACCCATGTGCTCGAGCTCGAAGACCGCTTCCGGGCCTACGGAACACATGTATTCGATAGCGTCCTGGTCACCGATGTAGTCGGAACCCTTGACGGTATCGTACATGTGCCAGCGCCAGTCATCGTTCGGATCAGCGGACGCGATGGCGCAGGTGATGCCACCCTGGGCGGATACAGTGTGCGAACGAGTCGGGAAAACCTTGGTAACCACGGCAGTCTTGTGACCACCTTGCGCCAGCTGCAGAGCAGCGCGCATGCCAGCACCGCCGCCGCCAATGATGATGGCGTCGAACGAAAGCGTATTAACTGTAGTAGACATGAATCAGATACCCCAAAGAATCTGCACACCCCAGACGAAGTAGGCGAACATCGCGACGCCGCATACTGCCTGGAAGAGGAAACGTATTGCAGTCGCGGACTTGCCGAACGCCATTGGCGTCAGGTAGTCGGTCGCGATGGTCCACATGCCGACCCAGGCGTGAGCGCCGAGGGCAACGAGGGCCAGGAGACTGAAAATACGCATCCAGTTGCTTGCGAACAGTTCATGCCATTGGGCGTAGCCGATGCCAGGGTTGGCGACGACGTATCCGATCAGGAAAATGAAGTAAGCCGCGAGAACGACCGCAGACACACGCTGTGCCATCCAGTCATAGAGGCCCGAACGCGACAGGTTCGTGACGTTAGTTACCATATCCAAACTCCTGCCAGAACGATTACCACCACGGAAACGGCGATAACGATTTTCGAGCCCAGTTTGCCGCCTTCAAGCGACTCGCCGATGCCCATGTCCATCATCAAATGGCGCACACCGGCAACCAGGTGATACAGCAAGGCGGACAGGATGCCCCATGTCACTAGCTTGGCTAGCGGACTGGTCAGACACGCTTTCACCTGGCCGAAACCTTCTTCCGAGCTCAGCGACTTGTCCAATGCATAAAGCATGATGGCCAGGCTGACAAAGAGGATGATTCCGGATATCCGGTGAAGAATGGACGTGTAAGCAGTGACTGGGAGTTTGATGGTCCTTAGGTCTAGGTTTACAGGTCGTTGGCTATTCACGGCTTTTTTTTCACACTGAAGAGCCCCTAACAATCAGGGCAAAGTTGTTGGGGAGTGCACTGGTCAGGTACCCACCACCCAGGGAGTGCGACCCCCAATAAAGCAGGCCCAAAAGCCCCTGGCGGTCGGAGGGCGAGTATAGACAGTTAGGCTACTAATGACAACGCGTTCGCCTTCCCCTAATAGCTGATTGCACAAGTTGGATAAAAGGCGTAAACGGCAGTCAATTTCGAGGAAAAAGTCCGGTTAAAGCCTTCAGGAGCAGGACTTTAGGCAAATTGACATTCGAATTTATCTCACTATAGTGGTGCGGGCCCTGCGTGGGGGGTCTGTCTGATGATTTCAAGCATAAATAGGAGGCCACATGGCTGACAAAAAAGCGCAGTTGATCATCGAGGGCGCAGCCCCCGTCGAGCTGCCCATTTTAACCGGCACCGTTGGTCCCGATGTTATCGATGTTCGGGGCCTGACGGCCACGGGCCGTTTCACCTTTGACCCTGGTTTCATGTCGACCGCTTCCTGCGAGTCGAAGATCACCTATATCGACGGCGACAACGGCATTCTGTTGCACCGCGGTTACCCGATCGAACAGTTGGCTGAAAAGTCGGACTACCTGGAAACCTGCTATCTGCTGCTCAACGGCGAATTGCCGACCGCAGAACAGAAGGCCCAGTTCGTCAGCACCGTCAAGAACCACACCATGGTTCACGAGCAGCTGAAGACCTTCTTCAACGGCTTCCGTCGCGACGCCCACCCGATGGCCGTCATGTGCGGCGTAGTCGGCGCCCTTTCGGCGTTCTACCACGACTCTCTCGACATCAATAACCCGCAGCATCGCGAAATTTCCGCGATCCGCCTGGTTGCCAAGATGCCGACGCTGGCAGCGATGGTTTACAAGTACTCCATGGGCCAACCCATGATGTACCCGCGCAACGACCTGACGTACGCGGAAAACTTCCTGCACATGATGTTCAACACCCCGTGCGAGATCAAACCGATCAGCCCGGTGCTCGCCAAGGCCATGGACCGGATTTTCATCCTCCATGCCGACCACGAGCAAAACGCATCGACGTCTACCGTTCGTCTGGCCGGCTCTTCGGGTGCCAACCCGTTCGCCTGTATCGCCGCCGGCATCGCTGCACTGTGGGGCCCTGCCCACGGCGGCGCGAACGAAGCCGTTTTGACCATGCTTGATGAAATTGGCGATGTCTCGAACATCGACAAGTACATCGCCAAGGCCAAGGACAAGAACGATCCGTTCAAACTGATGGGCTTCGGTCACCGGGTTTACAAAAACCGCGACCCACGCGCTACCGTCATGAAGCAGACCTGCGACGAAGTGTTGAAGGAACTGGGCATCAAGAACGACAAGCAACTCGAACTGGCCATGCGCCTGGAAGAGATCGCCCTGACCGACCCGTACTTCATCGAACGCTCGCTGTACCCGAACGTCGACTTCTACTCGGGAATCATCCTCAAGGCGATCGGCATTCCAACCAGCATGTTCACCGTGATCTTCGCCCTGGCGCGGACTGTCGGCTGGATCTCCCACTGGAAAGAAATGCTCTCCAGCCCGTACAAGATTGGCCGCCCGCGCCAGCTGTACACCGGCTACGAGTCGCGTGACATCACCAAGCTGGAAGACCGCAAATAAGACCTGTCTTGCGATAGAGCCTTAAGTTGCACCGGAAACGGCCTCTATTTATTTAGAGGCCGTTTTTGTTTGTGCGGTTTGCGGGCCTCCCCGTTTCTTTGGTTGTGTACATATCCGTTTCTGCGGTAACGGCTTCTATTGGTTTCGCTTTTACAGCGAGTCACTTTCGAAAAGCGCGAAAGTAACCAAAGCGCTCCTGCCCCTTTCGTTCGGTGCCTCGCCTAGGCTCGGCATGCCCTCGCTCCGGTCCTGCTCCGTGGGCCCGCCGCCATCGGCCATCCATGGCCGGGGGCGGCTAACCCGGCATCCTTGCCGGGTTGCCCACTGCGCAGAACCTCCACTCGGCCTCTCGAGGGGGCGGTGCCTCAACATCAAAAGCTGCAGGCGAGCTAACGCTCGGCCTGTTGAGTGGTGAAAAGCAAAAGCTGTACGCCGATCCATTGTGGGAACTGGCCTGCCAGCGAAGGCGGCCTGACAGCCGACCAATCTCTCAGGGATGTACCCTGTCCAACTGTGAGAGCGGGCTTGCTCGCGAAGCTTTTGATCTTGCCGTTGCCGTTGCTGTTGCTGTTGCTTCGGCTTTTGATCTTGATCTTGATCTGTTGCCCCTTTCCCAGAGGCCGAACGCAGGCTTTGCGTAGGGGGCACCGCGGCAAGGATGCCGCGGTAGCCGCCCCCGGCCATGGATGGCCGATGGCGGCGGGCCCCCGGAGCAATGCCGGAGTGAGGGCATG
>NZ_JAVDUA010000053.1:0-19034 GCF_031456105.1 Pseudomonas sp. BE134
TTTGGCGCGCTTGGGTTTTGGCTCGGTCATTGGATTTCCTTGGGGTAGGCAGTCTCCTGCCAAATGACCGTTTACACAAAATTAATTACACCCTCCGGCCTCATCGCGAGCAGGCTCACTCCTACATTAGACCGCGTTCCCCTGTGGGAGCGAGCCTGCTCGCGATGACTGCCGAACAGGCAACACCTGAGCCACGCCCCACGCCAATTCAAAGACCAGGAAAATCACCAATAAAGAACTGGCGCCATGGAGCAAGGCGTAAAGCTGCCAAGCCGAAAACATAAACCGCGCCACCGCGTCATACTGCCCAAACACCTGCTGCGGATCACGAATCCGCAGCACGGCCCAGACACACACAATCGAGCCCAACAGATTCGCCATCAGCATGTGCATCGGCTCAAACGGCGGCAGCGCTCCGGGCAGATCGAACGCCTGACTCACACCCGTCAACACCCCATGCAAACCCGAAAAACTCCACGGCGTGACAAACGCCGCCGTCACGATCAAGTCGTACCAGGCGCTGCCCCGCACCACCCGGCGATATTGCGTTGAAGTCCACATCGGCCTTGCTCCATATATTCGAGGAGCAACAAGGCTAAAGCCTGGAGTATGCTCCAGGGTCAAGCCCTCTCGAGACGTCAACATGCGCATCGGTGAATTAGCCCAGGCCAGCGCGGTCAGCCGCGATACGCTGCGTTTCTATGAGCAGCGCGGATTGATCGCGGCGCAACGCAGCGCCAATGGTTATCGCGACTATCCAGCGGACATGGTGCAACTGGTGCAGTACATCAAAACAGCTCAGCGACTGGGTTTTACCCTCGGCGAAATCGGCAACAGCGTCGCGGCAATCTGGCAGTCACCCGATCCTGACAGTGCCGTCACGCAATTGCTGCAAGACAAACTCAAACTGATCGAAACCCGCATGGCCGAACTCGGCGCGTTGCGCAGCGAGTTGCAGCAACGGCTCGGCCAGCGCTGTCCTTTAAATCCGTGACCCTCTTTTTTCAAGGAAGCCACTCATGTCCAAGGCAAAAACCGCACTCATCATCGGAGCCTCCCGGGGCTTGGGCCTCGGCCTGGTGAAAACCCTGCTGGCCGACGGCTGGCAAGTTACCGCCACCGTGCGCAACCCGCAAAACGCCGACGCCCTGCGGGCCTTGGGTAACGTGCGGATCGAAAAACTCGACATGGACGATCAGCCTGCGGTGATCGCCCTCAGCCAACAACTCAAGGATGAAACGTTCGACCTGTTGTTCGTGAATGCCGGAGTCAAGGGCCCGGACGTTCAGACACCCGGCGGCGCGGCGTTGGCCGAAGTGGGCCAGCTGTTTTTCACCAACGCCGTGGCCCCGATCAACCTGGCTCAGCGTTTCATCGGGCAGATTCGCCCGGACAGCGGCGTGCTGGCGTTCATGAGCTCAGTGCTGGGCAGTGTGACCATGCCCGACGCGCCGGAACTGGCGTTGTACAAGGCCAGCAAAGCGGCGCTGAACTCCATGACCAACAGCTTCGTCACGCAATTGGGCGAGCAGAAACTCACCGTGCTGTCGCTGCATCCGGGCTGGGTGAAAACCGACATGGGCGGTGAAGGTGCGGACATTGATGTGGACACCAGTACTCGTGGGCTGGTTGATCAGGTCAATGCCTACACCGGCAAGGGCGGGCATCATTTTGTGAATTACAGAGGTGAAACCATTCCCTGGTAACCACCACCCTCATGTGCGAGCCTGCTCGCGAAAGCGGTGGGTCATGCAGCATTTATGGCGCTGACACAACGCCTTCGCGAGCAGGCTCGCTCCTACAAGGGATCATTCCACTCACCGAATTTTGGTGTCTTGTCGGGCGAAGCTTGCCCGGAACAGCGTTTTGTCCGAAACTCCGCACCTCGCCCCCGCGGCGATCCTGGATCAGCAGACAGGGTAATCACTGAGCTGGCAACCCTGAACCCAACTTTCAGAGGAGCCGGCCAACATGCCTGCATCCCGTACCTGGTTAAAAAATCCCCTCGCGATCTTCACTGCCAATGGCCTCGATGCCCGTGGCGGTCTGGTCGTGCAAGACGGTGTGATCGTCGAAGTGCTTGCCGCCGGCCAGCAACCGTCCGCCCCTTGTGGACAAGTCTTCGATGCCCGCGAACATGTGATCCTGCCGGGGCTGATCAACACCCATCACCATTTCTATCAAACCCTGACCCGCGCCTGGGCGCCGGTGGTCAATCAGCCATTGTTCCCATGGCTGAAAACCCTGTACCCGGTCTGGGCCCGCCTCACTCCGGAAAAACTTGCTCTGGCCACCAAAGTCGCGCTGGCCGAGTTGCTGCTGTCTGGTTGCACCACCGCCGCCGATCACCATTACCTGTTCCCCGAAGGCCTGGAAAATGCGATCGACGTGCAAGTCGAAAGCGTCCGCGAACTGGGCATGCGCGCCATGCTGACCCGCGGTTCCATGAGCCTCGGTGAAAAGGACGGCGGCCTGCCACCGCAGCAGACCGTGCAGGAAGGTGAAGTCATCCTCGACGACAGCCAGCGCTTGATCGCCGAATACCACGAACGCGGTGCCGGCGCGCAAATCCAGATCGCCCTGGCGCCCTGCTCGCCATTCTCGGTGACCCCGGAAATCATGTCCGCCAGTGCTGAACTGGCCAACAAACTCGACGTGCGCCTGCACACCCACCTGGCCGAAACCCTCGACGAAGAAGACTTCTGCCTGCAACGCTTCGGCCTGCGCACCGTGGATTATCTGGACAGCGTCGGCTGGCTCGGCCCGCGTACATGGCTGGCCCACGGCATCCACTTCAACCCGGACGAAATCGCCCGCCTCGGCGCCGCCGGCACCGGTATTTGCCATTGCCCAAGCTCGAACATGCGCCTCGCTTCCGGCATCTGCCCGACGCTGGACCTCACGGCGGCGGGCGCGTTGCTCGGGCTGGGCGTGGACGGTTCGGCGTCCAACGATGCATCGAACATGATGCTCGAAACCCGCCAGGCGCTTTACATTCAGCGCCTGCGTTATGGCGCCGAGAAGATCACCCCGAAACTGGTGTTGGGCTGGGCGACCAAGGGCTCGGCGAGCTTGCTGGGCCGCACCGATATCGGCGAGCTGGCAGTCGGCAAACAGGCGGATCTGGCGCTGTTCAAACTGGATGAACTGCGCTTCTCCGGTAGCCATGATCCGGTGTCGGCGTTGCTGCTGTGCGGCGCTGATCGTGCGGATCGGGTGATGGTCGGCGGCAAGTGGCGAGTGATTGATGGGCAGGTTGAGGGGCTGGACCTCAAGGGTCTGATTGCCGATCACAGCCAAGCGGCTCGACAGCTGATCGCCGGAACCTGATTCGCCGCCTGATCGTTCCCACGCTCCGCGTGGGAACGATCACCTATCGACTACAGGCCCAACAGCGACAACATGATGAATGTCGCGAACAGCACAAAGTGGGTCATGCCTTCGATCGCGTTGGTTTCACCATCGTTGAGGTTGATCGCGCTGACGATCAACGTCAGGAAGATCATCACCGTCTGCACCGGGGTCATCGCCATTTGAAACGGCTGGCCGGTGTAGAGCGCCATCGCTTCCATCACTGGCACCGTCAGAATCACCGTCGACAGCGACGCGCCCATGGCGATGTTGACTACCGATTGCATGCGATTGGCCAACGCTGCGCGCAATGCGGTCAAAATCTCCGGCGCCGCCGAAATGGCCGCCACCAGAATGGCTGTAATCACCGGCGGCGCGCCCGTCCCTTCCAGCCCCAGATCGAGGGTCTTGGACATCACCTCGGCCAGTGCGCCGATCACCACCACGCCAAACACCAACGTGCCGATACTCAGCACCAGATTGATCGGTTCAGGCGCTTCCTCCGGGACTTTCCGGCGGCGTTTTTCCGGGTAGCTGTAGCTGAAAAAATAACTGTGCGGCCCGACCTGCATCCGCAGGAACAATGCGTAGAGCACGACCATCGCCCCGATGGTGAAGCCCGAATACAGCTTCCAGTTGGCCTCGGGAATGAACTCCGGCACCACCATCGACACGCCCATGGCGGTGAGAATCATCACGCTGTAGCTGCGCGCCGAGTCATCGTTGTAGGACTGCTCGCCATGCTTGAGCCCGCCCATCAACGCGGCCAGGCCGAGGATGCCGTTAATGTCGAGCATGATAATTTTGTATACACATAAATCAGTGTCAAATTCAAAGTATGAATACAGAAAATCCCCACATCTCACATTCATACTAAGGGAGCGGTAGTGAATAATTAACTCACAGCGAGCCATTTAGTTAACATTTAACCCCGAGCGAACCATATAGCTTACATTTCATCCCGTGCGAACTATATAGCTTACATTTCATCCCGAGCGAACCATATAGCTTACATTTCATCCCGTGCGAACTATATAGCTTACATTTCATCCCGAGCGAACCATATAGCTTACATTTATACAAAATTTGACAAACCTGAAATAAGAAACTAGGTTAACCACTAATTCACAATCAAAATATCAATCGACTAACTTTGTTAGCCTGAGTCATTTCGAGCCCTCGAAAACCCATGACTAATCACACCTATGATTACAACGGCCATATAATATTTACTCATCCGGCACCACGATCAGGTAAAGGACGGAGGGATTCGAGTGTAATGGCATCCAAGTATATGAGCGACTCTAACATTCACATACTTTGCAATTCGCTCATACAAATGTGTCATACAGCAGCACTTGATACATTCTCCGCAAACTTAAAGCCATTGAAGCAAGTAATGTTGTTTTCCGAAAACACGAAACAAGACTTGCCGGCCAAGCTTTCAGAAGATTGGCAAGTGTTCATCATTGATCATTTTGCTTTTTCAGCACAAAGAATAAATATTGACATCACTTTCGAAACTTGGAAGGAAGACTGGAAGAGAGCAACAAGATTTTATGAGCGACTAATGATCGATAAAATCATTAGCCACCACACTGTAATACCAATTGGCTGTGGAAAGTCGGAAATCATCGAAGCGGGAAAAGAAGAAACTCCACCTCTTGGCGCAAGCTGTTTAACCCCCCCCATCCCTGCTTGTTCATTATCCGAATGGCCAAAAAGATGCTTTATTAGCACGGAGCTAAATAAAACCGACGAAGAGTTCTTAGGCGATATCCTATTCGAACTAAACTCAATAAATGACTCCGTATATAATGCTTGTCAGAAATACTGGAATGATGTCATGAGTGCCCATGACATGGGACGCAAAATGATTAATAACATCCCAACCTGCAAATTATTATTAATCACAAGTTCCTCCAATCCAATACAAGAAGCTAAGAAAATATCCAAACTCCCTTTAAGAGAACGTACAGCTTGGTTTCTCGCAATTGTAAATTACTATTTTACAAAAACAAAATTACTCAACGCCATATCATTCGAATCCATGAGCGAAATACCTATTTTGAAGGCAATGACCACCTCTGCCAGAAGAAAGGACATCACAAATGGCCTGAATGAAATACTCGGAAACCACTATTTTCTAAAGATCTCATCGAATGAAAAAATATGCCGTTCCTTAGGCATGCTGTCAGCTCGAGACTGTGCCGCTGCAGCATGCATAATCATCAAGGACAACCCCTGCTTCCCATCGATGGGATTGCAGTCGGCAAATTTACTTACGGTAGGAAATAGGCCATACCTACACTTAACCTCGGATGACAAACAGTTAATATTTGGAGTTGATAAGCCTCGAGCCAAGTCTCGAAAAATATCAATCTTTAACGAAAAAAGCGCAAAAATTTTTAAACAACTCGTAGAAGCGACTAAAAAAGGCCGTGAAAAAATAAAGAACAGTTCTAACTCGAGTGCTTACCGATACTTATTTATAACTGTTACAAGATATGGATCTATGAGCCCTGGGAATATCGACAAGATAATCACTGGCAACATTGGCCAAAACCTATATGACACAATCAAGCATGATCTTACCAACATAAACCTAAACAAAGAAACATTCACCCTTTCAAGCATACGCGTGACCCAAGGAATCATTGAATTTTTAAACACAGGAAGTATCAACGCCGTAGCTAAACTTTTGGGTAATACGGCGCAAACAGTCTTAAGCAGCTACATACCAAATTGGTTGATTGCACGACACGCAATAAAAGGACTAAGAGTATTTCAACAAAAGATAGTGATAGTTTCCAGCGCCAATAAGCCATGGCTCTTAGAAATAAGTGATTTTGAGAGCGAAAAAGATCTTTTGAAATTCATTGCAAAAATGTTAACTGAAGCCACCGGCCAAGATGCTATGGCAGCAGACATGCACAGAAAATTGTCCGGCAGCGTTCCTCATTCAGAAATCATGTTCACACCTCTAATAGAACGCAACCTACGAATTGATTTATGCCCTGAAAGCTTAGGGAATTTGTACGCTTATGCCGAATACTCTAAAAAAAATCTGGACAATGACCAACTTAATTTAACTGATGAAGAAACTGGTTTGACACCCCAGGCTTTTATTTACCTTGCGGATTTGATTTCTGACGCAGCTGAAAACAAGTATTCAAGCGAAGTCGAAAGCGCCATTCAATCATCATTAAAGGGAAAATCTTTTTTGGAATTCACCTTAACGCATAAAAAAGCGCTAAGAATTGCGGAGCATCGTTCTAGCAACATCAAAGTTTCACAAATTTTTAGTCGATGAGAAACCAAAATGGCCACGAGAAATGCCAAACGCATTTTAAATACCGATAAACACGTAGCATTATTAATAGAGAGATCTAAAAAACTTCTTGAGCCGAAAAATATTGTTTATAAGTCATCGTGGCTACTTGAGGGTAGTATCGGTAGTAAAAAGTGGGTCACAGTGTCAGGCACAGATGGAAAAACAACGGTAATCGATTTCGAATATATGCTCCCTGACGGTACCCGTCTGACGGGCGATGAAAATAGAGCAATCCTTGAACCATTACAAAAATTAGCATTTGAATTACGGAGCGGCCTCCTCCCGGCAAATATAGCACCAAAACTGTGGAGAAAAAAAATAAAATGGCTGATCAACCTTGCGCACTTCACCGTACTATATGAAGAAGAATTTAAGCCAAAAACACATGGTTTTAGCCTAATCAATGAAACTAATATACAAATCATGTTTCATGATTTAAGCATTGGTAGCTGGGCATCCGCACTAAAATTCCCCGACCGAGTTATAAATTTTCTTCATATAAAAACTTATGGATGCCCAGCCCCAGAACTTCTTTACGAAGATATTTATCACTTACCAGCTAATTTCATTAGCGACACATGTGACTGGTTAGCAAAAAGCGGGAATTACACTAGGACAAGGAGCCAAGGAATTGGCAAATCGATTGTTATGGGTACATTTTCCAGAAAATTACTTTGCAGCTTCCTAGGGACGCACTGGAGTGCTTTCAAAAGCATCCCGTTTCGTCTGTTTCTCAGGCAGTTTGAGCCAGAAATAACTAATGGTTTTTTGCTGGTGGATGCAGCCCGTCCAGATTCTGAATGCTTTTCACATAAAACACTCACCTTGAACGATGCGTCTAGACACAAGGTAGATATAAAGTCTTTTAAAGAACACATATATGCTTTCCAAACCTTTTTGTTAGGTAACATTTTCAATCCGAACTCAATTCCAAAAATAGAAATACACGCAAAACCATTAATACATAAATTTTCTGAAAATCTGACTCCTAGCGGACACACGCTGAAAATCCCTTACACGATAGGAATGCTTTATCTGGAAAAAGCAATCGAGTGGATTATGCGTTACGGCGATGCAATTATTGATGCAACTATTATTTTTGCCGAAGAACTTGAACATGCCAAGAAGTCTAATAGCGGGTCTAATCCTGAATGTACTATTGAAAATATCATTGAACCCTACTTCCACATGCTAACATCACGATTCCACACTAGATCATTCGACGACAATCCCGCCGAACTACTTACCTCCGCTCTAAATATCACCAGCTTCAATGCTAAAATAAAAAGAAACAGTGAAAATGGCCACAGATGTTTCACGGCAGTCATGCAGGCGCTTATAGGTGCGTGCGTTATAGTAATCGCACTTATGAAGCCAATGCGCGAACAAGAAGTTAGTCAACTTAAACGAAACGCTTTAACTATCAACGCTTATGACAAAACTTTAGAAAAAGAAAGCAACCTACAGCCCCAGATGTCTTCCTTGGGTTTTGATGAGGTTGACGCACAAACTAGATTCAGCGACAGTGGTGCGTTTCTAACTCATATCAATCAAAAGTCTGGCAGCCAGGGTTATAACTCTCTTGTACGCAGGCCAATTCCTTACGTCGCAACCATAACCATTCAAAAGCTTCAGCGCCTAGGAGATCGTTTATCAGCTATCTTTAATGACGACTCAAATCATGGAAAAGATCTGTTTTATTTTCCGAACATTTCCTCTTTCAGTAAACCGACAGGAAAAACTACCTCCGCGAGAATCGACCGATGCATAAATTATTTTGGCGATATGATCAGCGTGCCATTAGACGAATACGGTCGACGCTGGTACCCGACGATTCATGAGCTGAGAAAGTTCTTCGTTATGACTGTGGATTATCACGAACAGTTAAATGTGCGCGATGCCCTACAATATCATATGGCACACACCTCCACGGAACACCTCGATGATTATTTGGCTGGGGACGCTTACGATGACGATATTAATAAATACCAAGTCCAATCAATCGATGAGAAGCTGCTAGATTACGAACTGGGAAAAATTACTGCTGAAGGCAATTCTGGGATTATCAAGCTCTATAACTCAGTACTTAAACACTTCAAAGTTTCTAAACTTGGAGCAAGTCGTCAGACCGAGTATCTGCCGTTTATAGAGTCACTGCTCGCTAACAACGATATTCAGATAACCAGCTATATGATTCGGCTCGAGAGCTATCCTGGTGAAATTTTTGAAACTGACATCGCTATAAGATATGGTGGAAAATCAGATGCGCAATTCAACAATTGAGAATCTTGGTAGAAGGTATGATTGGCTTAACCAATTAATAAACTCAAATGCCGCTGCATCAAAATCTGCAATTTTAGCACTTAAGAACATGCGAACTTTTTGCGCGCTTACGGTACCTGGCGTATTTGAAGAAATCGCATACAACACACTAAAGTCATGCGCACAAGAAAAAGGAATCCCTAGAGCATTAGCACCAGCTATAGCCGATCATTGGCTTTTATTGAAAAAACTACGAGCTGATGCATACGAGCAATTGTCGCCATCCCCCATATCAAACAAATTTGATGGCATTAACACACTAGAAAACCAAGAGAATTCAGCTTTACTTCAAGCGCACATTTGCGCAATAGCATACATTGAACTACTTCGCTTCCTGAACGACCTTATAAACAAAGACTCCACACTTTCTGAGTCTACCTCACTCAACATTGCGCGAAAAATTGCAGAGTCCAGCGAAAAATTCGACGCGATAAGCTCTCCATTTGTTCCTAACAATAAAAATTTCGCTGTTATCCAAGGTGGTATTTCATGAGCATCCCCCTTTACCGCACCCTTACAAACGTTGTATTACCGACTAACAGCGACATCAGCCCCACACATTCGCCCAAAACCAAAACCAAGGACAATAAATGTTTTAAAACTATACCTGCCTTAACACTTATGGTCTGGCCGAATGGTAAACCTTGCACTCTCATTAATCTGTGGCTGATGGAAAAGCAGGCATATGCTACTGGTAATTCGTGCGCTACGCTTGCATCTCAACTAACGCATTTTCTTAGGTTTTGCCATTCAGAAAGCTTAACTTTTGATGACCTTTCGGATCGATTAATATCAAAGTGGATCAATAAACTTGAAAAAGAAAGTAAGCAATACCACACAAACGAGTCGACAGACACTCTGACTGAAAGCTCTCGAGCTTCCAACCAAATCCACCATATTGGTAGCAGAGCTATTGAATTCCTTACCTGGTACCAAGAGTCATTCAGAAACCACAAAACAAATTTGATAGGTGTAATCGGCAGCGGCGCACCGATTACTGTTAAGAAAAAATTTAATAAACTTACTGGAAAATACAATCACTCTCACGCATCGATACCGAAACTTGGAGCAACTACTGGAGACAAACATGCAATGCCTGAAAGTTATATCTCACTTATTGAGGACGAAATCTTCAAAAAACTTGAGTTATCACTTATCTCAACCCATTCTCGCTTCAACAAAAACGATACGTGCCCGATATTAAAAGCTACTCGCCTGTATTTATATAGTCGTCGTGTTTTTTTGAACTGGATTCTTGATAGAACCGGATGCCGCCCCTCGGAAGTAGTTGACATGTCATTGGCAAAAAACTCTAATACTGCAAAGACATTAAAACTACTAATACCCACTAAAAAAAAGAGAAGCAAAATCGCTCCGACTAGGAGCTTCCCGATTTCGCTTATAGACTCTATTGATTTCAATCAATACCTTGATGCACGCAAAGCTTATGTGGCGGCTCTTATAGACGGCAAAGTAATTACCTGCGATCCGGGCACAATGATGATCGGCGAAAAAGGTAAGCCGATCAAAACTGCGTCATTACTTGCTGATTTTCGTAGACTCGCTCATTCAGCAGGATTATCCGAGGTCAAAATTTGCGCATCGATGTACAGACATCGATTCATCACCCGTCAAATCATGTTTGCAATGGAAAAATATCGGGCAAACAAAGTGTCAGTTCGTGATTTGTGGTCGCCAATTTACCAAATTAAAATTTGTGAAGATATAATCAAGCTTACAGGTCATGCGAGCGTTAACTCCCTCACACCATACTACGATGAAACGTACAAAGCCTTCTCAAAAGCTTTTGATACTGCGAACGATGACTATAATTTTGTCGAAGTCGATTCTACTCGATACAGAATCGGCGCACTTGCCTACCAAGCCAGATTAGAGGGGAACAGCCAATTCCCTATGGCACTCAAAGAATTCCAAAATACCTGGCAACAGAAGCTTGATATGAAGTTATATAACACAAACAAATAATAAAACATAATCAACTCGTAAAAAATTCTGAATCTACGGCTTTCCTTCGTTGTAAAAATAGAATAGCAAACAACATGTAGTGCAAAGTACAAATTATGATAACCATTCTGCGTCAAACCTTTGTTCAGTTCCCTCTGGGAAGTCAATACTTTTATAACTACTCAATGTCATTAGCCAGTTCCAATTGACGGGAACATACTTCAATCGCGCGCATTTGCCCCGTTCGGCACGCTTGTTATCCCAGGTTGGCACGTAGAACGCTCTCATGCCATGGCCGCTGGATGTTTGACACTTGAACGTCACCGCAGCCTAACCGCTGCCAGATCTGCTCGGCGTACATTTGCTCTATCAATAATTATCTTCAGGCATCGGCCGAGGCAAGACTCAATAATTACGAGAATTTGGAAACTGCTGCGTTGGTCTCAACCTGAGCATCGCCATCCCACTCGTCGACTGACGCCAACTCTAGTATTAGCGCCTCTATTTGCCCTCTGATATTTGCAATGTAGAAGTCGATGTCGATTTGACCCACGTACCGACAAAAGACTGTCTCACCCTCAAGCTGACACAAATTCCGCACAGGCAATGGTTCGCGAAGTGTCAGGCTGGGTCATTGATATTTGGTAACTGGCTCGATTCGATGTCGGCGCCAACAAGCATGTTCACCCCTTCTGAAAAAGCTAAGGCTAAACCGGGTCAGTGGGCCCGAACCAGCGACATCTCCATTGCCCACTGCGTAGGCCCATCAGACACGGGATAATGTGATTTCGATGGGTTACCTAGCTTAGACGTCTTGGTGACTCCCATGAAGTGATACGCACCGCTTTACTCCTTCAGCCTTTCCATCTCGCGAGCCTCCTCCCGAGTCAAGGTTACGGTTACCACCAGATGGCACTGTTGCTTCAAAAAGGACTGCCTACCATTTTCAGTTTTCAAATCGTAGCCAGGCGTTGGTGAATGGAAAAAAGTGCCTCGTGAGTATCGACTTCTTGCTCAGGACGTCACTCGTATGCCGCCACGGGACTATAAAAACCAGCTTGAAACGCGACAAAGCACAAATCGAAAAACCAATACTTACCTATTGTTTAAAACCTATGCTGCACAACTAGAACCCATAATTTTACACATGACAATATATACATATTATCCCACCCTCCCACACGCACTTTAACTATCAATATCAATTGACAACTTTTTTTGACGTCAGAAAAAATATTTACACCTTGACTTGAAATAACAAAAAAGACCAACTATGGTTTTTATCAAAGAGCAATACTTCAAAAAATGAGGCGAAAAAAATGCCGCACCAAGCTTAACAACTACTATCAGGAAACTTATGCAACACTCTCGACTTCTTCACACTGCGGACAACTATGAAACCATTAACAACCCAAGCTGTACGATATTCCTGACTCTCGAGAGCAATTAGCCACATGATGTTCCCAATCATGTGGTGTTCAGTTGCTAGCAATGGAAAACCCCAAACCTTGAAGTGATACCACAGGCAGCCAATATGACACTTTCACACCTGTTTCACCCCGACAGCACTCCCGTAGCATTCGACAATACTCTCCACTACGTCGTGTTCAGCGTTCTGCAGTGGAAAACCCCTAATCTTGACGTGATGACAAAGGCCGGCAAACAGCGCTTCGCTGTCCTGTACAACCAGCCTCTAGAAGAAAGCTTCGTCATGGAAACTCTGGTACAAGCACACATCCAAGGCGCCATGTCTGGGGTGAAGGTGGTAGCCGTTCACAAAAACTTTCTCTATCTCTTTTTAAGCAACCATGTCGAGGGCACTACCGTCCCTGCTATCGAGTCCCTGTGGACTCCAATCAAAAAGCTAGATCTCAATCGGGGATTGGAAGTGGATTTCGCGTGTGAGAACGAAGTCTATTCAGGCCGCTCTGATTACCCGTTTTGGCCAGAAGTCAAAGAAATCCTTGAGTCCAATGTTTTGGGGATTGAGCAGTACCAGGTGCCGGTTCTCCATGACTGCTCAGAAGAAGTGTTCTACGGTGATGACCTGGAAGCTCACGCACTTCATGTAGATATCCGCCAGTCCTTCACTTCTGAACCAGCGGCGCCCACCCAACTCTGTTCGGGGGTCGTGGCATCTGTAGATTCCATGTTGGGCCACACAAACTATTCGATGACGGAATGTTACGTCTGCCCGGCTCATAAAGAGCCAGACGCCTAAGGCCCAAGTCGAGCGGCGGTGCTACATATCGAAGCTTAGCCTCCCCGCAGTGACGATCATCACGTCCCTTCGCCAAAACGGTGTCAATCTTATGATCTATTCTCGCTGGCTTTATACCGAGCACGAGCACCCCCACAATAATGATGGTGAGGGCGCATACACAATTTTTTCTACGCAGCAATTATTCGGCGCTGACTGCATGCCACTAGATGTTATGTGCATTCAAAAATTTGCTGTGCTGTGGGAAGACCAACCCGACACAAGGGTGATCGATTTGATCGAGCAGTCGATTATCTTGGCCATTCTCTCCCCAGTGAAGTTGTTGCATGCCTCCAAGGGGATGCTTGTCGTCGTGTATGACTCCACATTAGTCGGCGAGAATTATGAGTTGTTTCACCTCGCTTGGGCGGACATCGCTTCCAGTGTGATGTATGAAGAATGGACTGTACTACTAATCAACGATACCAATGCAGGATTCGGCTTTGATGGAGGCAGGATTTTTAGAAAGTTCGCTCGCGGCATTCTGGACAATAGCGATATTGGGATCACAGAGTTTACGCGTGATATGTTCCTTTTCAAGGATGACTGGACGCCTGAAAATGTCTTCGGGCCAGACTTTCGTGCGGAAACGGAGGCCAAGTCGAAACAGCGTCGAGAAGGGCCAGATTTATTTGATGACGACGTGGATCTTTGATTTTGGTCTGGAACGCCGTTAGGACATGTATGAGATGGTTTGAGCGAAGCATGGGATGGTTATGGCAAGACAAGAAAACCAAAGCCGAACAACGGCGAGGGCGGACGTTCATCGCTTCGATTAACGCCTTGAAGACTCTACAGCTCACGCCGGGAGGAGGTATGTCGATAGATCCCCAAGAGATACGCGAGCGCGTAATTGAGTGTCGTCATGCGCGAAAGCACCTCGTTCGACGCCCCTAAACCGCGAGGCTGAATAAATGCTCACAGCTCAAGAGGTCTACCAAATACTGCGCGATGCCTCTATGGCGTCACGCCCAATGCAGAGAATCACCAAGGCGACTTGGGGCGAGATCTACTGCGGGTTGATGACCATAGATGTTGATGGCTGGATGATCACATTCTTCATAGATTGTGGTGACTTAGATTACTGCGACAGCTGCTTCTCCCCGGACGGAAGAAAGTATGACTTCAGTGCAAAAGACGGTTTGGATCCAGTCGGGCTTCTATCCCCTTACGAGCATCATCAGCTTGAGGAACTGCTTCGCCATATCTGAACAATTTGGCATTGTTCGACCACACTGCGAGGCCACCCCATCTGAAAAACCTAAGACTAAGCCGGGCCAGTGGGCCCGAACCAGCGACATCTCAATCGCCCTCTGCGTAGGTCTATCAGCCACGTGAAGACGTGATCCCGATGGGGAGCGAATCATCCTCGCCTCTGCGCCTGCGTAACGCCCACGAACTGGTATGCACCGCTTTGCTCCTTTAGCTTTTCCATCTCGCGAGCCTCTTCACAGCTCTGCAATAAGTGTCACCGACCATCACAAAAACAAAGCCCCGGAGGTTCGCGGCTCTAGGGCTTCTATTTTCGCCTCCATCCCTTAATGGCAGCGAACGTGGCGTGCACAATACCAGTGGCTGTCAGGTATTTCACTACAACTATAGGTAACGTGTTCGGTCAGCAAAACGTCGGGGAGAGGGCATGGAATTCACTCGAGGCGGTAACAGTCTGCTTGGTGACGTCAAACCAGAACGCCCTCCTCCAGTTGACCGATAAAATCCAATACGGCTTTCGTTTCCACCCTCGTCCCCAGCATCTCGATTGGAAGCTTCGACCCGAGCCCTCGAACCGGCAAAGCAATCCATTTGATAGCTGCGGCCTTATTGTTTTCGAAGAGGGAAAGGGCTTCGTCAAAGAGAGTTACCAATGCAACCAGGCGGTCGCTTTCTACGGTATTGAACCTCCCTGCTTTCGCCCTACGGGCCATCGTTGTGGGTGACATGCAAATAGCCTTGGCAATAACCCCTGGCTGCACCTGCAGAAGGCGCGCTATCCGCTCAAGGAATTCGAAAGGCAGTCCTTCGCGAACCAGGTCATGAAGCCTAGTACCGCGTGAAGGCAGCCTGAGGGTCATCCAAATGCTTGGTGGGATTTGGGGCCCTGGTTGGTATTCCTTGATCGATGACAGCACTTTCACCTCCATCTGAAAAACCTACAACCAAGCCGGGCCAAGTGGCCCGAATCAGCGACATCTCCAATCGCCCGACGCTTAGGTAAATCAGACCCGAGATGACGAGGAATCGATAGGTAGCGAAATCATCCTAACCTTTCGGCGGGCAATTGACATAGGGCACCGGAATTCTATGTACGCAGACCGGAATTTGGTCAGCGCTTCCTAGCCAAAGCAATCACCGGAACTTAGTGAGCGGCCCGATTTACATGGCCTGCAGCCGACCGGAAACGAATATCGGGGGTTTTATCTCCCACCGTCCATCATCAGCATCCCTGGCCCGTTCGACGTGCAACGAACCAACATATACCGAGACAGGGCACCAGAATTTGGTGAGCGGCCCGGTTTACGTGGCCCGCAGCCGGCCCGAATCGAATATCGGGGGGTTTATCTCCCACCCTCCATCAGCACCGTTCGGCGTGCAACAGACCAAGCTATCGACATAGGGCACCGGAATCCTGTGTACGCCGACCGGAAATTGATGAGCGCTTCCTGGCCGAAGCAACCACCGGAACTTGGCGTGCGGCCCGGTTCACATGGTCTGCAGCCTACCGGAGCCGAATATCGGGGGTTTTATCTCCCACCCTCCGTCAGCACCGTTCGGCGTGCAACAAACCAGGCTATCGACATAGGGCTCCGGAATCCTGACTACCGCTCTGAGTCGTCACCAGCTTCGTGAGTCCGTTACACATGCGTACAGAACAAACTCGCGATTGGCGGAAACAGGCGTCAGCCCAGACACGATGCCGGCGCTCCTAGCGCTGTTAATCCAAGGCTCACTACCTCGCACCGAACTCGTAACCTTTACCGGTCTTCCACGTGAAGCAGCGAGCGACCAGCTCAATCGGCTCAACCCCGGTATCGTGGTGAGCTCGCCATCTAACCTCCAAAGGCTGGAGGTAGGCTTACCGGCCTGGTTTGCCCAGGTTATCCTTCCCGATTTTCATTTAGCATGAACTTGACGGTAAGCCGGGCAATAGCCCGGAGGGGCGATAAGGTTTATAGCCTTGACTAGGATTGCAGAGGTTGTTCTAGCTTTAAAATTAATCCATGGTGATTTAGTACCGCCAGTGGCACGCAGCTCGAGCTGCTCTCACTAGTAGTTTCCAGAACATCCAAAGGCTCACCTCCTGCTGCTTCCATCAAACTGTTAGCTAGCCAAACCGCGTCAAGCATGCTGAACGAATAGCACATGAACTCGAATACAAGCTCTGCTCCACCGTCCTCAACTGTGTAGACGCCCACTTGCTCAGTTGTATCATTCGTATCTGTTGAGAGCTCGACAAAATAAACCGTGCTTTCGGATCCGTGACAACTGAATTCCCCGTCGGCGGTATAACTCCAATCTCCGGATACTCTTTTATGATATTTGCGCTCAAACATGCTGTCCCGTGCGGCTGGCGTTGGTACAAACCCTGCCAGATTTCCTACGGTAATGAGGACAGCATCGTAAAGACAGCGCGCGATCTCTTCAGCTACGGCGCTGGTGAACACGATTGATACAATATCTAAGTTTAGATTGACAGTATTCTCGCCCTGCCTGGAAACCTGACATGGATATTGGTCGTTGTACTCACGATCGCGCCAGCATGTAAAATCGCGAGCCACGTGAAATATTCGTGGCTCCCTTTCATCTTTACCCACAAACACCGCCATAAACTATGATTCTTAAAATCAAATCGGATGGTTTTGGGTGAATCTTTAACGCAGAAGAGAAATAAACTTCCGCGATTGCCACATAAAACTGCTCTCGTGGCAGCGTGGTCGGGCCCGAAAGCCCATAAACTTAAGACCTTTATCTCAGGCAGGGACTATCGAGCGCAGACGGATTTCGAGTAATGGAAATGCGCGATGAGCGCTATAGATGCATCTAGGCCAACGGTTTGCTCATTGCTCTGTAATTTCTGCTCTTGCACCCCAATGCTGCATAGGATCCATGGCTCGGTGTAACCTGAGCAAACGCCAAGTAAGGTCTCTCATGCCATGAGCATTGAAGCAAAGCTCCTTCATCTCCAAGCCATCCAAAACCTCCTCGCGCCATACCGCTACCTCTATTGCGTAGACCTTGAGGCAACCTGTGACGAGGTGGATGAGTCGGAATCACCAAGGCCGCTTGCAGTCGTCCCTAATCATATGGAAAACGATTGAAATTGGCGTGGTGGTGATCGATTTGGAGACGCTTGAGATCGTCGATGAGTTCCAACGTTTCGTCCGACCTCAAATCAATCCCGTCCTCACCGCTTTCTGCAAAAAGCTCACATCCATTCAACAAGCGGATGTGGACAGTGCTGGTACCTATGCGGAGGTTGGCCAAGAGCTAGGAGCGTTTATTGCACGATATCCAAATGCAGCTTGGGCATCGTGGGGTGACTATGATGCAAGGCAGCGTGAGCGAGACGCTGGGTTTACTGCGTGCCCCTCCCTGCTCGAAGGCTTGCCCCATTTCAATGCTAGGAAATGGCATGCAGGGTTATATAACAATCGACCGGAATCACTTAAGCAAACGGTAGAGTCGTTGGGCTTGGTTTGGCTGGGTACCTATCACCGAGGGATAGACGATGCGAGAAATGTGGCGTCCATCGTCAAGGAGATGCTTGGCTGACTAAGCCGAGCCTAAGGCCCGAAGGAGCGATAGCCAAAGTAGCTTTAGCTCCGCAGCCAAACATATTGCCTATCGAATCTCACATGAGCCACTCGCGCAATGTATGGCGCCCGCAGTCAGTCATGTAGCGAGAGCTGCCTCGATCAAGCGTGCGTCAGATACGGCTCGGCGTACGTCTTCTATGGCGCCCTCAATTGCGTCTTGAGCAGAGGGTGTAGACGCCGACGCCGAATTGCCCCACGTGCGACGCAAGACTGCCCCACCCCAAGTAGGCAGAAATCTAGCGTTGGCAATGGTTCTCGAGGAATCAGACTGGGTCAGTGACATATCGGCAACTGGTTCAATTCGGCGTCAGCGCCAACACTCTTAGCTCCTCGAGAGAAGTTCGTTACATCTATGGCCAGCGCACCAAATCCAGCTCTTTGATCCTCAGTGCCATGGCAATGTCGGAAACGCCGAATTGCTGTGCTAGCGAGTTCATTGCCCTTCCGTTGAATCTGGTGCAACGAGCCAATGCTATCTCACGATCGAGTGAAACTTGAGATGCGTACAGTACGGAGTCAGGGTCGTTGGGATTTAGATGATAAGAGCTGACGTCACTGAACTGGAATTGTCTTTTGCATTCAAACTGCTGTTCAAATTTAGAAAGCAGGAGCCTGAACGGCATCAAGAAACATGCGGCAAAATAATCCGCTTCGCGTTCAATTAGTGGTTTGGGCGACAGCAAATGATAGCCCCCCAACGGTCGATCTCTGAGCATGATCTCTTGCTCATGAAGCAGGTAATGGCCTATCTCGTGAGCAGCAGTAAATCTTCTTTCATGCAGCGGAAATTCCGTTGAAATTACGATTTTTCCGGATCGTCGATCAAATAACCCTGCTGCCTGGAAACGCTGTCCCTGTGGTGCAAATCTCGGAGAACCTAGCGTTGGCAGCTCTGGACTTGCCCCTACAAAACCGGACACCAACTCCCCGTTAAATTGATGCAGCTGCCAAGCGCCTGAACTCCCTCGGTGAGCGATAGTTCAAAGCG
>NZ_JAVDUA010000054.1:0-15734 GCF_031456105.1 Pseudomonas sp. BE134
TCAAAACCATCGCGATGGAAGATGGTCTGCGTTTCGCTATCCGTGAAGGCGGTCGTACCGTCGGCGCTGGCGTCGTAGCCAAAATCATCGAGTAATTTGTTGTAATGTCTTTTTCGGGCCGGCATAATGGTCGGCCTGATTTTGTTTTAGGTCAGTAGCTCAATTGGCAGAGCGACGGTCTCCAAAACCGTAGGTTGGGGGTTCGATTCCCTCCTGACCTGCCAGATTCACTTGGTGTGTCTGGCTTTCTTTTCACAGGATCTTCATAGATGACTCCTAAAGCTGAAGCTCAAGGCTCTCGCTTCGATCTGCTCAAGTGGCTAGTAGTAGTCGCTTTGGTGGTTGTTGGCGTTGTTGGCAATCAGTATTACTCTGCTTCGCCGATCCTGTACCGCGTACTTGCATTGCTCGTCATTGCTGCTGTAGCTGCCTTTGTAGGCCTGCAGACAGTCAAGGGCAAGTCTTTCTTTGTACTGGTTAAGGAAGCTCGCACCGAGATTCGTAAAGTCGTATGGCCAACTCGCCAAGAAACCACGCAGACCACGTTGATTGTTGTGGCTGTTGTTCTGGTTATGGCGTTGCTGTTGTGGGGGCTTGATTCCCTCCTCGGCTGGCTTGTTTCCTTGATTGTCGGCTAAGGGTGTCCCGTGGCTAAGCGTTGGTACGTTGTGCATGCTTACTCCGGTTACGAGAAGCATGTCATGCGCTCGTTGGTAGAGCGCGTAAAGCTGGCTGGCATGGAAGATGGCTTTGGCGAAATTCTGGTTCCCACTGAAGAAGTGGTTGAAATGCGTAATGGCCAGAAGCGCAAAAGCGAACGCAAGTTCTTCCCTGGTTATGTGCTGGTGCAGATGGATATGAACGAGGGTACTTGGCACTTGGTCAAGGATACTCCTCGGGTGATGGGTTTTATCGGCGGTACCGCCGACAAGCCGGCACCAATTACAGACAAAGAGGCAGAAGCAATTCTGCGTCGCGTTGCTGATGGTAGCGACAAGCCGAAGCCGAAGACGTTGTTCGAGCCGGGCGAGTCGGTACGTGTCAACGACGGGCCGTTCGCCGATTTCACTGGCACGGTTGAAGAAGTTAACTACGAAAAGAGCCGGATCCAAGTGGCAGTGCTCATTTTCGGTCGCTCTACCCCGGTAGAGCTAGAGTTCAGCCAGGTCGAAAAAGTCTAGCTGAGCAAGCATCCCAACCCCGCAGCCTAGGCTGTGGGGTTTTGTCGTCACTGGGATAAACGCGCAAGTAACCGGGGAGCCTTTCGAGGCGTTTGAACCCGTAATTGGAGTGCCTCATGGCCAAGAAAATTACCGCTTACATCAAGCTGCAAGTGAAGGCCGCTCAGGCTAACCCAAGCCCACCTGTTGGTCCTGCTCTGGGTCAGCACGGCGTGAACATCATGGAATTCTGCAAGGCTTTCAACGCCCGTACTCAGGGTCTTGAGCCAGGTCTGCCGACTCCAGTGATCATCACTGTCTACAGCGACCGTAGCTTCACTTTTGAAACCAAGTCCACCCCTGCTTCGGTTCTGCTGAAGAAGGCTGCTGGTCTGACTAGCGGTTCCGCTCGTCCGAACACCGTTAAGGTTGGCACCGTGACCCGTGCTCAGCTGGAAGAAATCGCGAAAACCAAAAACGCGGATCTGACTGCAGCTGATATGGATGCAGCCGTGCGTACTATCGCCGGTTCTGCTCGTAGCATGGGCCTTAACGTGGAGGGTGTGTAATGGCTAAGCTGACCAAGCGTCAAAAGGCTATCGCCGGCAAAATCGAGGCAGGCAAGGCCTACAACTTTGTAGATGCTGCTGCTCTGCTGGCTGAGCTGTCGACTGTCAAGTTCAGCGAGTCGTTCGACGTTGCTGTTAACCTGGGTGTTGACCCGCGTAAATCTGACCAGGTTGTTCGTAGCGCTACTGTGCTGCCACACGGCACTGGCAAGACCGTTCGCGTGGCTGTGTTCACCCAAGGCCCAGCTGCTGAGGCCGCTCTGGCTGCCGGCGCTGACCGTGTAGGTATGGACGACCTGGCTGCCGAAATGAAAGGTGGCGACCTGAACTACGACGTAGTTATCGCATCCCCGGATGCAATGCGCGTTGTTGGTCAGTTGGGTCAAATCCTCGGTCCACGCGGCCTGATGCCTAACCCTAAAGTCGGCACCGTAACTCCAGACGTAGCTACCGCGGTTAAAAACGCCAAGGCTGGTCAGGTTCGTTATCGCACCGACAAAAACGGCATCATCCACACCTCCGTTGGCAAGATCGGCTTCGACGCCGTCAAGCTGAAGGAAAACGTTGAAGCCCTGATCGCTGATCTGAAGCGTATCAAGCCAGCTTCCTCGAAAGGCATTTACGTCAAGCGCGTTACCCTGAGCACCACTATGGGCCCAGGTCTGGTCATCGACCAAAGCTCGCTCGACGCGTAAGACACAGGTTGGCGCGAGTGATCGCGCCAATTGAAAGATTGGGGTCCCTGCCTGGCGGGGGCTATCCAAGACCGTAGGCGGCGCAAGTCTTAAACCTCAAGCCTACGCAGATGGTGCTCCCGGTTCCTTACCGAATCAGACACCAAAACGACATCCGGCTTCGGCCAGATGAAACGGTAACAAGCAGGAGTTAAACCCGTGGCAATTAATCTCGAAGACAAGAAGGCCATCGTCGCTGAAGTCAACGAGGCTGCCAAAGTCGCTCTGTCCGCTGTCGTGGCTGATGCCCGTGGCGTAACAGTAGGCGCGATGACCGGACTCCGTAAAGAGGCTCGTGAAGCTGGCGTTTACGTACGTGTTGTACGTAACACCCTGCTCAAGCGCGCAGTTGCTGACACTGAATACAGTGTCCTCAACGACGTGTTCACCGGCCCGACTCTGATCGCGTTCTCCAAGGATCATCCAGGCGCTGCTGCCCGTTTGTTCAAGGAATTCGCCAAGAGTCAGGATAAGTTCGAGATCAAGGCAGCTGCGTTCGAGGGCAAGTTCCTCGCAGCTAACCAAATCGACGTACTGGCAACACTGCCGACCCGTGACGAAGCTATTTCGCAGCTGATGAGCGTGATTCAAGGCGCTACCAGCAAGCTGGCTCGTATTCTGGCTGCAGTTCGCGAGCAAAAAGAAGCTGCCGCAGCCTAAGGCTGAGCACCTCCTCTCGCGTATTTTTGTTTATTTCGATGGCCGCGTAGGCCGTCCCCCAATTCAGGAAATACAGTAATGTCTATCTCCCAAGAAGATATCCTCAACGCCGTAGCTGAAATGTCGGTTCTGCAGGTTGTTGAGCTGATCAAAGCTTTCGAAGAAAAATTCGGCGTTTCCGCTGCTGCTGCATCGGCTGGTCCAGCTGCTGCTGCTGCCGTTGTTGAAGAGCAAACCGAATTCAACGTCATGCTGCTGGAAGCTGGCGAGAAGAAAGTTAACGTGATCAAGGCAGTACGTGAACTGACCGGTCTGGGCCTGAAAGAAGCCAAGGCTGTAGTTGACGGCGCTCCTGCCATGGTTCTGGAAGCTGTGTCGAAAGACGCAGGCGACAAAGCCAAAGCTACTCTGGAAGAAGCAGGCGCTAAAGTCGAGCTGAAGTAAGCATCGACTTTGCTCCTCCAGCCCGAGCGTAAAGCGAAAGGCTGATGGCTGGTGGCTCTTGCCACCGGCCTTTTTCCGTTATTGGCAGCCGACTGGGTCGGTGCTGATAACGAGCTGTAACCACCCGATGTGGTGGCGCAAACCATGGGGTTTGCACGATTTTCTGGCTGCTCCCGTCGGGAGGGGCCAAACAAGCAGGTGACCAAGCTGGGGAACGCTGATGGCTTACTCATATACTGAGAAAAAACGTATCCGCAAGGACTTTAGCAAGTTGCCGGACGTCATGGATGTGCCGTACCTCCTGGCCATCCAGCTGGATTCGTATCGTGAATTCTTGCAAGCGGGAGCGACTAAAGATCAGTTCCGCGACGTGGGCCTGCATGCGGCCTTCAAATCCGTTTTCCCGATCATCAGCTACTCCGGCAATGCTGCGCTGGAGTACGTCGGTTATCGCCTGGGCGAACCGGCATTTGATGTCAAAGAATGCGTATTGCGCGGTGTAACTTACGCCGTACCTTTGCGGGTAAAAGTGCGCCTGATCATTTTCGACAAAGAATCGTCGAACAAAGCGATCAAGGACATTAAAGAGCAAGAAGTCTACATGGGTGAAATCCCCCTGATGACTGAGAACGGTACCTTCGTAATCAACGGTACCGAGCGTGTAATCGTTTCCCAGCTGCACCGTTCCCCGGGCGTGTTCTTCGACCACGACCGTGGCAAGACGCACAGCTCCGGCAAACTGCTGTACTCCGCGCGCATCATTCCTTACCGCGGTTCGTGGTTGGACTTCGAGTTCGATCCGAAAGACTGCGTGTTCGTGCGTATCGACCGTCGTCGCAAGCTGCCTGCATCGGTATTGCTGCGCGCGCTCGGCTATACCACTGAAGAAGTGCTCGACGCGTTCTACACCACCAACGTTTTTCACCTGAGCGGCGAAACCCTCAGTCTGGAACTGATTGCTTCGCGTCTGCGTGGTGAAATCGCTGTTCTTGATATTCAGGACGAGAAGGGCAAGGTCATTGTTGAGGCTGGTCGCCGTATTACTGCGCGCCACATCAACCAGATCGAAAAAGCCGGTCTCAAGACTCTGGAAGTGCCTCTGGACTACGTCCTGGGTCGCACTACCGCCAAGGCCATCGTGCATCCGGCAACCGGCGAAATCCTGGCAGAGTGCAACACCGAGCTGAACACCGAGATCCTGGCCAAAATTGCCAAGGCCCAGGTTGTTCGCATCGAAACTCTGTACACCAACGATATCGACTGCGGTCCGTTCGTCTCCGACACACTGAAGATCGACTCCACCAGCAACCAATTGGAAGCGCTGGTCGAGATCTATCGCATGATGCGTCCAGGCGAGCCGCCAACCAAGGACGCTGCCGAGACCCTGTTCAACAACCTGTTCTTCAGCCCTGAGCGCTATGACCTGTCTGCGGTCGGCCGGATGAAGTTCAACCGTCGTATCGGTCGCACCGAGATCGAAGGTTCGGGCGTGTTGTGCAAAGAAGACATCGTCGCGGTACTGAAGACTCTGGTCGACATCCGTAACGGTAAAGGCATCGTCGATGACATCGACCACCTGGGTAACCGTCGTGTTCGCTGCGTAGGCGAAATGGCCGAGAACCAGTTCCGCGTTGGCCTGGTACGTGTTGAGCGTGCGGTCAAAGAGCGTCTGTCGATGGCTGAAAGCGAAGGCCTGATGCCGCAAGACCTGATCAACGCCAAGCCAGTGGCTGCGGCGGTGAAAGAGTTCTTCGGTTCCAGCCAGCTGTCCCAGTTCATGGACCAGAACAACCCGCTGTCCGAGATCACCCACAAGCGTCGTGTTTCTGCACTCGGCCCTGGCGGTTTGACTCGTGAACGTGCTGGCTTTGAAGTTCGTGACGTACACCCGACTCACTATGGTCGTGTATGCCCGATTGAAACGCCGGAAGGTCCGAACATCGGTCTGATCAACTCCCTGGCTGCTTATGCGCGCACCAACCAGTACGGCTTCCTCGAAAGCCCGTACCGTGTGGTGAAAGACGCTCTGGTCACCGACGAGATCGTGTTCCTGTCCGCCATCGAAGAAGCTGATCACGTGATCGCTCAGGCTTCGGCCACGATGAACGACAAGAAAGTCCTGATCGACGAGCTGGTAGCTGTTCGTCACTTGAACGAGTTCACCGTCAAGGCGCCGGAAGACGTCACCTTGATGGACGTATCGCCGAAGCAGGTAGTTTCGGTTGCTGCGTCGCTGATCCCGTTCCTCGAGCACGACGACGCCAACCGTGCGTTGATGGGTTCGAACATGCAGCGTCAAGCCGTGCCAACCCTGCGCGCTGACAAGCCGCTGGTCGGTACCGGCATGGAGCGTAACGTAGCTCGTGACTCCGGCGTTTGCGTCGTGGCTCGTCGTGGTGGCGTTATCGATTCCGTCGACGCCAGCCGTATTGTGGTTCGTGTTGCTGATGACGAAGTTGAAACCGGCGAAGCTGGTGTCGACATCTACAACCTGACCAAGTACACCCGCTCCAACCAGAACACCTGCATCAACCAGCGTCCGCTGGTGCGTAAAGGTGATCGGGTTCAGCGCAGCGACATCATGGCTGACGGTCCGTCCACCGACATGGGTGAACTGGCGCTGGGTCAGAACATGCGCATCGCGTTCATGGCATGGAACGGCTTCAACTTCGAAGACTCCATCTGCCTGTCCGAGCGTGTGGTTCAGGAAGATCGCTTCACCACGATACACATTCAGGAACTGACCTGTGTGGCACGTGACACCAAGCTTGGGCCAGAGGAAATCACTGCAGACATCCCGAACGTGGGTGAAGCTGCACTGAACAAGCTGGACGAAGCCGGTATCGTTTACGTAGGTGCTGAAGTTGGCGCAGGCGACATTCTGGTCGGTAAGGTCACTCCGAAAGGCGAGACCCAACTGACTCCGGAAGAGAAGCTATTGCGTGCGATCTTCGGTGAAAAAGCCAGCGACGTTAAAGACACCTCCCTGCGCGTGCCTACCGGCACCAAGGGTACCGTCATCGACGTACAGGTCTTCACCCGTGACGGCGTTGAGCGTGATGCTCGTGCGCTGTCGATCGAGAAGACTCAACTCGACGAGATCCGTAAGGATCTGAACGAAGAGTTCCGTATCGTTGAAGGCGCAACTTTCGAACGTCTGCGTTCCGCTCTGGTCGGCCACAAAGCCGAAGGCGGCGCCGGTCTGAAGAAAGGTCAGGACATCACCGACGAAGTTCTCGACGGTCTTGAGCATGGTCAGTGGTTCAAACTGCGCATGGCTGAAGATGCTCTGAACGAGCAGCTCGAGAAGGCTCAGGCCTACATCGTTGATCGTCGCCGTCTGCTGGACGACAAGTTCGAAGACAAGAAGCGCAAACTGCAGCAGGGCGATGACCTGGCTCCAGGCGTGCTGAAAATCGTCAAGGTTTACCTGGCAATCCGTCGCCGCATCCAGCCGGGCGACAAGATGGCCGGTCGTCACGGTAACAAGGGTGTGGTCTCCGTGATCATGCCGGTTGAAGACATGCCGCACGATGCCAATGGCACCCCGGTCGATGTGGTCCTCAACCCGTTGGGCGTACCTTCGCGTATGAACGTTGGTCAGATCCTTGAAACCCACCTGGGCCTCGCGGCCAAAGGTCTGGGCGAGAAGATCAACCGGATGATCGAAGAACAGCGCAAAGTTGCTGAGCTTCGTACTTTCCTGGACGAGATCTACAACCAGATCGGCGGTCGTAACGAAGATCTGGATAGCTTCTCCGACCAGGAAATTCTGGATCTGGCGAAAAACCTGCGTGGCGGCGTTCCAATGGCCACTCCAGTGTTCGACGGCGCCAAGGAAAGCGAAATCAAGGCCATGCTGAAACTGGCAGACCTGCCAGAAAGCGGCCAGATGCAGCTGACCGACGGCCGTACCGGCAACAAGTTCGAGCGCCCGGTTACCGTTGGCTACATGTACATGCTGAAGCTGAACCACTTGGTAGACGACAAGATGCACGCTCGTTCTACCGGTTCGTACAGCCTGGTTACCCAGCAGCCGCTGGGTGGTAAGGCACAGTTCGGTGGTCAGCGTTTCGGGGAGATGGAGGTCTGGGCACTGGAAGCATACGGTGCCGCTTACACTCTGCAAGAAATGCTCACAGTGAAGTCGGACGATGTGAACGGCCGTACCAAGATGTACAAAAACATCGTGGATGGCGATCACCGTATGGAGCCGGGCATGCCCGAGTCCTTCAACGTGTTGATCAAGGAAATTCGTTCCCTCGGCATCGATATCGATCTGGAAACCGAATAACACGTGACGCGAATCGAGAGCGGGGCAGGATTGCCCGCTCTCTGCTCCGCCAGGAGGAAAGGCCTTGAAAGACCTACTGAATTTGCTGAAAAACCAGGGTCAAGTCGAAGAGTTCGACGCCATCCGTATTGGATTGGCATCGCCTGAGATGATCCGTTCGTGGTCGTTCGGTGAAGTTAAAAAGCCGGAAACCATCAACTACCGTACGTTCAAACCTGAACGTGATGGCCTGTTCTGCGCCAAGATCTTTGGCCCGGTAAAGGATTACGAGTGCCTGTGCGGTAAGTACAAGCGCTTGAAGCATCGTGGTGTGATCTGCGAGAAGTGCGGCGTTGAAGTCGCGCTGGCTAAAGTTCGTCGTGAGCGCATGGCGCACATCGAACTGGCCTCGCCAGTTGCCCACATCTGGTTCCTGAAATCGCTGCCGTCGCGTATCGGCTTGCTGATGGATATGACCCTGCGTGATATCGAACGCGTTCTCTACTTCGAGAGCTATGTCGTTATCGACCCAGGCATGACCACCCTTGAAAAAGGTCAGCTGCTCAATGACGAGCAGTACTTCGAAGCGCTGGAAGAGTTCGGCGACGATTTCGATGCCCGCATGGGTGCCGAAGCTGTTCGTGAACTGCTGCACGCTATCGACCTGGAACACGAGATTGGCCGTCTGCGTGAAGAAATTCCGCAAACCAACTCCGAAACCAAAATCAAGAAGCTGTCCAAGCGTCTGAAGTTGATGGAAGCCTTCCAGGGTTCCGGGAACCTTCCAGAATGGATGGTGCTGACCGTTCTGCCGGTTCTGCCGCCAGATCTGCGTCCACTGGTCCCGTTGGATGGTGGTCGTTTCGCGACTTCCGACCTCAACGATCTGTATCGTCGAGTGATCAACCGTAACAACCGCTTGAAGCGCCTGCTCGATCTGTCCGCTCCGGACATCATCGTGCGCAACGAAAAGCGTATGTTGCAGGAAGCCGTCGACGCACTGCTCGACAACGGTCGTCGTGGCCGCGCTATCACAGGTTCCAACAAGCGTCCTCTGAAATCCCTGGCTGACATGATCAAGGGTAAGCAAGGGCGTTTCCGTCAGAACTTGCTCGGTAAGCGTGTTGACTACTCTGGTCGTTCGGTAATTACCGTAGGCCCGACCCTGCGTCTGCACCAGTGCGGTCTGCCGAAGAAAATGGCTCTCGAGCTGTTCAAACCGTTCATTTTCGGCAAGCTGGAAATGCGTGGTCTTGCGACCACCATCAAAGCTGCCAAGAAGATGGTCGAGCGCGAGCTGCCGGAAGTTTGGGACGTTCTCGCTGAAGTCATCCGCGAACACCCGGTTCTCCTCAACCGTGCACCGACCCTTCACCGTCTGGGTATCCAGGCGTTTGAACCGGTACTGATCGAAGGTAAGGCTATCCAGCTGCACCCTCTGGTCTGTGCTGCGTACAACGCCGACTTCGACGGCGACCAAATGGCCGTGCACGTACCGCTGACACTGGAAGCCCAGTTGGAAGCGCGTGCGTTGATGATGTCGACCAACAACATTCTGTCGCCAGCTAACGGTGAGCCAATCATCGTTCCTTCGCAGGACGTTGTATTGGGCCTGTACTACATGACTCGTGAAGCGATCAACGCCAAGGGCGAAGGTCGTGTGTTCGCGGATCTGCAAGAAGTTGACCGTGTGTTCCGTGCCGGCGAAGCCGCACTGCACGCTAAAGTCAAAGTGCGGATCAACGAAACCGTTAACGATCGTGATGGTGGCAGTGTCAAGAACACCCGTATCGTCGACACTACTGTCGGCCGTGCACTGTTGTTTCAGGTTGTTCCACCTGGCCTGTCGTACGACGTCGTCAACCAGCCGATGAAGAAAAAGGCGATCTCCAAGCTGATCAACCAGTGCTACCGCGTGGTTGGTTTGAAAGAGACCGTGATCTTCGCTGACCAGTTGATGTACACCGGTTTTGCCTATTCGACCATTTCCGGCGTTTCCATCGGCGTTAACGACTTCGTTATCCCGGATGAAAAAGCCCGCATCATCGGTGCTGCTACCGACGAAGTGAAAGAAATCGAAAGTCAGTACGCCTCCGGCCTGGTAACCCAGGGCGAGAAGTACAACAAAGTGATCGACCTTTGGTCCAAGGCGAACGACGAAGTTTCCAAGGCGATGATGGCCAACCTCTCGAAAGAGAAAGTCATCGACCGTCATGGCGTCGAAGTCGACCAAGAGTCTTTCAACTCGATGTACATGATGGCTGACTCGGGCGCACGGGGTTCTGCTGCGCAGATCCGTCAGCTCGCCGGTATGCGTGGTCTGATGGCCAAGCCGGACGGTTCCATCATCGAAACGCCGATTACTGCGAACTTCCGTGAAGGTTTGAGCGTACTTCAGTACTTCATCTCGACTCACGGTGCTCGTAAAGGTTTGGCGGATACCGCGTTGAAAACTGCGAACTCCGGTTACCTGACTCGTCGTCTGGTAGACGTGGCGCAGGATCTGGTAGTAACCGAGATCGATTGCGGCACCGAACATGGCCTGGTAATGACTCCGCACATTGAAGGCGGTGACGTTGTTGAGCCGTTGGGTGAGCGCGTATTGGGTCGTGTTATTGCCCGTGACGTGTTCAAGCCAGGTACTGAAGAAATCATCGTTCCTGCCGGTACGCTGGTAGACGAGAAGTGGGTCGAGTTCATCGAGCTGAACAGCATCGACGAAGTGATCGTGCGTTCGCCGATCAGCTGCGAAACCCGCTACGGCATTTGCGCCAAGTGCTACGGCCGTGACTTGGCTCGTGGTCACCAGGTGAACATCGGTGAAGCGGTCGGCGTTATCGCTGCCCAGTCCATCGGTGAGCCGGGTACCCAGCTGACCATGCGTACGTTCCACATCGGTGGTGCGGCAAGCCGGACCTCCGCAGCTGACAGCGTTCAGGTGAAGAATGGCGGTACCGTCCGTCTGCATAACCTGAAGCACGTTGAGCGAGTGGATGGTTGCCTGGTTGCTGTGTCCCGTTCCGGTGAGCTGGCGATTGCTGATGACTTCGGTCGTGAGCGCGAGCGTTACAAGCTGCCGTACGGTGCTGTGATTTCGGTTAAAGAAGGTGACAAGGTCGACGCTGGCGCAATCGTGGCCAAGTGGGATCCGCACACTCACCCAATCGTTACCGAAATGAAAGGTACCGTGACCTACGTGGGCATGGAAGAAGGCATCACGATCAAGCGTCAGACTGACGAATTGACCGGTATGACCAACATTGAAGTACTCGACGCCAAAGACCGTCCAGCTGCCGGTAAAGATATCCGTCCTGCTGTGAAGATGGTTGATGACAACGGTAAGGATCTCTTGCTGCCGGGTACCGACGTAATTGCTCAGTACTTCCTGCCTGCTAACGCCTTGGTCGGTGTAGCGGACGGTGCGAAAATCGCGATCGGTGATGTTATCGCTCGTATTCCGCAAGAGACTTCGAAGACCCGTGACATCACCGGTGGTCTGCCGCGTGTTGCCGACTTGTTCGAAGCCCGTCGTCCGAAAGAAGCCTCGATTCTGGCTGAAGTCAGCGGCACCATCGCGTTCGGTAAAGAGACCAAAGGCAAGCGCCGTCTGGTCATTACCCCGAACGACGGTAGCGATCCGTACGAAGAGCTGATTCCGAAGTGGCGTCACCTGAACGTCTTCGAAGGCGAACAGGTAAACCGCGGCGAAGTTATCTCCGACGGCCCGAGTGATCCACACGACATCCTGCGCCTGCTGGGTGTGAGTGCGCTGGCCAAGTACATCGTGAACGAGATCCAGGACGTTTACCGTCTGCAAGGCGTGAAGATCAACGACAAGCACATCGAGACCATCCTGCGTCAGATGCTGCGTAAAGTTGAAATCGCTGAATCCGGCGATTCCAGTTTCATCAAGGGCGACCAGATGGAATTGACTCACGTTCTGGTAGAGAACGAGCGTCTGGCTGGCGACGAGAAATTCGTTTCCAAGTTCACTCGCGTGCTGCTGGGTATCACCAAGGCGTCGTTGTCCACCGAATCGTTCATCTCGGCGGCTTCCTTCCAGGAAACCACTCGTGTACTGACCGAAGCGGCGGTAACCGGCAAGCGCGATTACCTGCGCGGCCTGAAAGAAAACGTGGTCGTGGGTCGTCTGATCCCGGCTGGTACCGGTCTGGCTTATCACAGCGAGCGTAAGCGTCGCCGTGATGCTGACAAACCGTTGCGCGTAAGCGCCAGTGAAGTGGAAGCTGCACTGACCGAAGCGCTGAACTCTAGCGGTAACTGAGTTCTGCGATAAATGAGCGTAGGGCCCTGACCGCTCCGTTCATCGAATCAAGACAATTTGTCGAGGTTGGATGGGGGGAGAGGTCGGGGCCTTGCCTTGACTGGGGGCAAGATCCTCTTTAGACTCTTGTACCCCTAAATTTGGCGGGAATTCGTTCCTGCCATTTTGCTTTTCTTGCAAGACAATAGCGTCGCAAGACAACAGTGGAGCTAGTAGATGGCAACTATCAACCAGCTGGTACGTCAGCCGCGTAAGCGTATCGTCGAGAAATCCGACGTGCCTGCGCTGCAGAACTGCCCGCAACGTCGTGGCGTATGCACCCGTGTGTATACCACCACGCCGAAAAAACCTAACTCGGCACTGCGTAAAGTATGCCGTGTGCGTCTGACCAACGGTTTCGAGGTTTCCTCGTACATCGGCGGTGAAGGCCACAACCTGCAAGAGCACAGCGTGGTACTGATCCGCGGCGGTCGTGTAAAAGACTTGCCAGGTGTTCGTTACCACACCGTACGCGGTTCTTTGGATACTTCCGGCGTTAAAGGTCGTAACCAGGGTCGTTCGAAGTACGGTACCAAGAAGCCTAAGTAGTAGCGGCTTTTTGTAAAAACTGATTTTCTATTTTTCTGAGTCGATAAGAGTAAGGTCGGAGGCGTCCCGCAAGGGCACCGATTCCGAGCGAACCTGAAGACCGTTTGAGGGCTTATCCATGCCAAGAAGACGCGTAGCAGCCAAGCGAGAAGTGCTTGACGATCCAAAGTACGGCAGCCAGATCCTGGCCAAGTTCATGAACCACGTAATGGAAAGCGGCAAGAAAGCCGTTGCCGAGCGTATCGTTTATGGCGCGCTGGAAAAAGTTAAAGAACGCAAGAACAGCGATCCCCTGGAAATCTTCGAGAAAGCTCTCGACGCCATCGCTCCGCTGGTCGAAGTAAAGTCGCGCCGTGTAGGCGGTGCTACTTACCAGGTTCCGGTCGAAGTTCGTCCGTCCCGTCGTAACGCTCTGGCAATGCGCTGGTTGGTAGACTTCGCCCGCAAGCGCGGCGAGAAGTCTATGGCTCTGCGTTTGGCTGGCGAACTGTTGGACGCCGCCGAAGGTAAAGGTGCTGCAGTTAAGAAGCGTGAAGACGTGCACCGTATGGCTGAAGCCAACAAGGCTTTCTCGCACTACCGCTTCTAATTTTAGCGTCACTAATTTTGCGAGGGCTTTATGGCTCGTACTACACCGATTAATCGCTACCGTAACATTGGTATCGTTGCTCACGTGGATGCTGGTAAAACCACCACCACCGAGCGCGTCCTTTTTTACACTGGCAAAAGCCACAAGATGGGCGAGGTGCATGACGGCGCCGCGACCACCGACTGGATGGTTCAGGAGCAGGAGCGTGGTATTACCATTACTTCTGCTGCTATTACTGCCTTCTGGCAGGGTTCCGAGAAGCAGCACAAAGATCAATACCGCTTCAACGTCATCGACACCCCGGGCCACGTTGACTTCACTATTGAAGTTGAGCGTTCCCTGCGTGTTCTCGACGGCGCGGTAGTTGTGTTCTGCGGCACCTCGGGTGTTGAGCCTCAGTCGGAAACCGTATGGCGTCAAGCCAACAAGTACGGCGTTCCACGTCTTGTTTACGTAAACAAGATGGACCGTGCTGGTGCGAACTTCCTGCGCGTGATCGGTCAGATCAAGCAGCGTCTGGGTCACACTCCGGTACCAATCCAGTTGGCTATCGGTTCCGAAGACAACTTCCAGGGTCAGATCGATCTGATGTCCATGGAAGCTGTTTACTGGAATGATGCTGACAAAGGCATGACTCCACGTCGCGAGCCTATCCCTGCTGAACTGCAGGAGTTGGCTAACGAGTGGCGCGGTAACATGGTTGAGGCTGCGGCTGAAGCCAGCGAAGAGCTGATGAACAAGTACCTCGAAGGTGAAGAACTCACCAACGCGGAAATCAAGGCCGCTCTGCGTCAGCGTACAATCGCTGGTGAGATCGTTCTGGCTGTTTGCGGTTCTTCCTTCAAGAACAAGGGTGTTCCCTTGGTTCTCGACGCCGTTATCGACTACCTGCCTGCTCCAACCGACATTCCTGCCATCAAGGGTACTGACCCGGATGACGAGACTCGGGAAATGGAGCGTCACGCAGACGACAGCGAGCCGTTCTCGGCTCTGGCGTTCAAGATCGCTACCGACCCATTCGTGGGTACCTTGACCTTTGTTCGAGTTTACTCGGGCGTGTTGGCCTCCGGCGACGGCGTGATCAACTCGGTTAAAGGCAAGAAAGAGCGTGTGGGTCGTATGGTGCAAATGCACGCAAACGCCCGTGAAGAAATCAAGGAAGTACGCGCTGGTGACATCGCGGCCTTGATCGGCATGAAGGACGTCACCACTGGTGAGACTTTGTGCAACGCTGACAAGCCAATCATCCTGGTTCGTATGGACTTCCCGGAGCCGGTTATTTCGGTTGCCGTAGAGCCTAAGACCAAGGATGACCAGGAAAAAATGGGTATCGCACTGGGCAAGCTTGCTCAGGAAGATCCATCTTTCCGCGTCAAAACCGATGAAGAGACTGGTCAAACGATCATCTCCGGCATGGGCGAGCTGCACCTGGACATCCTGGTTGACCGGATGCGCCGTGAGTTCAACGTCGAAGCCAACATTGGTAAGCCTCAGGTTTCCTATCGTGAGCGCATCACGAAGAACTGTGAAATCGAAGGCAAGTTCGTTCGTCAATCCGGCGGTCGTGGCCAGTTCGGCCATTGCTGGATTCGTTTTGCTCCTGCTGACGAAGGTCAGGAAGGTCTGCAATTCGTGAACGAAGTCGTGGGTGGTGTGGTTCCTAAGGAATACATCCCGGCGATCCAGAAGGGTATCGAAGAGCAGATGAAGAACGGCGTTGTTGCCGGCTATCCGCTGATCGGCCTGAAGGCTACCGTGTTCGATGGTTCTTACCACGACGTCGACTCCAACGAGATGGCGTTTAAGGTGGCTGCTTCCATGGCGACCAAGCAACTGGCCCAGAAGGGCGGTGGTGAGTTGCTTGAGCCGATCATGGCGGTAGAGGTTGTTACGCCTGAAGACTATATGGGTGACGTGATGGGCGACCTTAACCGTCGTCGCGGCATGATTTTGGGTATGGAAGACACGGTCTCCGGCAAGGTAATTCGCGCCGAAGTTCCGTTGGGCGAGATGTTCGGTTATGCGACCGACGTTCGTTCCATGTCCCAGGGTCGCGCAAGCTACTCTATGGAATTCAAAAAATACAATACAGCTCCGTCGCACATCGTCGAAACTGTTACCAAAAAACAAGGCTGATTCAGCCCTTTAGGCAAGGAGTTAATTGTCGTGGCTAAAGAAAAATTTGATCGTTCCCTACCGCACGTCAACGTTGGCACCATCGGTCACGTTGACCACGGTAAAACCACTCTGACTGCAGCTCTGACTCGTGTTTGCTCCGAGGTTTTCGGTTCGGCTATCGTTGATTTCGATAAAATCGACAGCGCGCCAGAAGAAAAAGCTCGTGGTATCACCATCAACACCGCACACGTCGAGTACAACTCGAAGATTCGTCACTACGCTCACGTTGACTGCCCAGGTCACGCTGACTATGT
>NZ_JAVDUA010000055.1:0-14421 GCF_031456105.1 Pseudomonas sp. BE134
CATGCAGTTGCGCTTCGCTTCATTCGCTGTGGCCAGCTCAAGAGAGGACTTTCACCTCTAGGATGGCGCCCATGCTGGGCGCACAAGTGACCCGCGGCCAGCGCGGCATCAACGACTATTACGCCAGCCAGGGCAGCGGCTGGGACGGTGGTGATCTGCGTCTGTCACTGTCCGGCCAGCAAGACGACGGTTTCGATTCGGACCGCAACGGTACCGACTATCGGGACAGCCGTCGCTTGAACCGTTTTAACCTCGCCGTGAGCCAGACGCTGACCGAAAACCAAAACATCGACTGGCAACTGAATGCAAAGGATGGCACCAACCAGCGGCCATATACCTACCGCCCGGTATTCCCGGGAATTACTGCCGCGGGGAACAATTCTGACGTCGCCGCCAGAGACTACGCAGGTTCGTTGCGCTGGAACCTTGACATCAATCCTGAGCACAGCCTTTATGTCCAGGGCTCCGCTCAGCATTGGGATCGCCAGCAAACCTGGCGTGCCTGTGATGCCGAGGCGTCATTCAGCCCGGAACTGACCCGGCTTTGGCAGCTCAACCCGAACTACACCGAACGACTGGCGCGCAACATGGATCGCTTCACCGGTACTGGCGCACCTCGCGGTACGCCAGCGGAACAGGCGCTGGCCAATCAAGTGCTGGCGCAATGGAAAAACGGCGCCCGACAAACAGTGTGTGGCGACATCGATCAAAGCTCCCGGGAATCGCGCTACGACCTGGAAGTGCAAGACACACTCAGCCTGTCCGACAGTCTGCGACTGGTCAGCGGCATGAACTATCGTTACGACCGGGCAGATTCCGAAACCTACTTCAACGGCACGCTCGACGACACCACGTGGCGCACGTTTGGCCAACTCGAATGGCGCGCCACCGAGCATTGGTTGCTGCAGGGCGGGGCAATGTTCGAAACCACACATTTGATCGGCAGCTCATGGACCCCGCGCGTGGCAGTCAATTACTTGATCACTCCACGCCAAGGCTTGCGTGCTGTGTATTCGGAGGCGATCCGTTCGCCAGACATGTTCGAAAACAACGTCAACTGGAGTTACCGGGTGAGCAATTTGCGGCCCACGGCTTACGGCCAGACCAGCGCCCGTTACTTCGTCAAGACCCGTGGTCCGGGCGATCTCGACCAGGAGCGCATGCGCTCGCGAGAGCTGGGCTACAACGGCTACTTCGCCGGACTGGGGTTGAGCGTCGATGTGAAGCTGTTCTACGACGAAATCAGCGGCATGATCAGCGAACCGCTGCGCAACAATCAGTACATTGCCAGCAACTCTAACAATGCCCGGTTCACCGGAGCTGAAACGCAACTGGACTGGCACCTCGGCCGCGCTGACCGCCTGCGCCTGAACTATGCCTACGTGGACGCCGACGCGAGCAACCCCCTGGATGAGCAGCAGACCGCGCGCAACAGCGGCTCAGCCGGCTGGCTGCGTGATTGGGGACAGGGCTGGAACAGCGCGATCTTCTACTTTGGCGACGATGCGCTAAATGGGTACCGCTTTGAGCGGGTCGACACGCGCATTGCCAAGCGCATCGGCCTGGGCAAGGCCAATCTGGAACTGGCCGGCATCCTGCAACAACGCTTGGATAACCAGCCCACCACGTTCGTCGACAATAACTACGACGAGCGTCGGGTGCTTTATTTCAGCGCGGAGCTGATGTTTTAAATGCGGCATCGCCAGTCATGGAAACCGCCGTCACCGGGCCGCCTGCTGGCCAGGTTGTGCCTGGTAGCTGGCTGTCTGCTCGGCGCCCTGCCGACACAAGCTGCCGACATTCTGTTGACCGGCGCCGAGGACAATCCCGGCGTGCAATCCTTCGTCCACGCGCTGAGCGACATGCGCCCTGCCGACAGTGTGCGTTTCCAGCCACTGGCGAGCCTTCCATCACCCGGCAAACTGCCCGCCGCCACCCGCCTGATCCTGCTTGATCTGCCGAGCCTCGACTGGCGCCAACAAGAGGCTCCGGGTCCGGCGACGCTGGTGCTGCGCATCAGCCGTCTGCAAGCCCGGCAACGCTTTGGCGTTAACGTTCCACCCCACCTCAGCCTGCTCTGGAGCGATCCGCCACTTGACCGACAATTGCGCCTGACCCGACTCATCCTCCCCCAGGCGCAGCGCATCGGTGTGCTGTACGACAAACACAGCGAGTTCCTGTTGAAAGAATTGCGCCTGGCCGCCCTTGGGCTGGAGCTTGAAGTGGTTGTCGAGCGCTGGGATAACACCCATGACAGCCGTCCCCTGCAGACCTTGCTGAAAAACTGTGACGTCCTGCTGGGCCTCGACGATCCCGACCTCTACAACCCGAAAACCGCAAAAAACCTGCTGTTGAGCAGCTATTCCCGGCAATTGGCATTGATCGGCCCCAACGCCGCTTTCGTCAGGGCCGGCAGCCTGGCCAGCACCTACAGCGATCAGAGCGACTGGCTGCAGGTGCTCGACGAGTTGCTCGATCTGCCTGCGGCGAGTTGGCCGCGTACGCTCTATCCGCAACACTTCAAAGTATCAAGTAATCCGCAAGTGGCTCGTTCATTAGGTATCGAACCGATCAATGAGGCAGCTGTTGCCACCCAATTGGCTGAAGGAAAAGCCCTGCCATGATCCTCCGTCGTCCCTGGGACATCAGCACTCGCACCCAGATGATCAGCCTCGGCCCTGCCTTGCTGCTGACATTGCTGCTGATCAGCTTCTTTACCTTCGTACGGATCCAGGACCTGCGGCAGGAGCTTAACCACACCGGGCAATTGATCGCCAACCAATTGGCCCCCGCCACCGAATACGGGGTAATTTCAGGTAACAACGAGGTGCTTGAAAGTTTGCTCAAGGCGACACTCGCCACGCCGCACGTGCGCTTTCTGGAGGTCCAGGACAACGCCAACCGGATATTGGTGTACGTCGAGCAACCGTCGGAAACCTACCGGCGCTCGCAACAGGTCCAAGTGTTCCAGGCGCCAGTGCGGCTGCAGCGGATAGCGCTCAACAATGATTTCTTTCAGGGAGCCAAAGCCGCCAGTGTTGGCCCCACTGAGGATTATCTGGGCCGGGTGATCGTCGGACTGTCGAATGACGCCTTCAGCCAGCGTCAGCAGGAAATCCTGTTCAAAGCCGCCATCCTGGCGCTGTTTGCCTTGCTGTTTACCTTTTTGGTAGCCCGGCGCCTGGCGAGCAGCCTGTCGCAACCGATCCGCGATATCGGCAACGCCGTCAAGGCGATCCATGACGGCGATTACAAAACACCCCTGCCGATTGTCGACGACACCGAACTGGGCGCGCTGTCGCAGCACATCAACAACCTCGCCGCCGGCCTCGAAAAAGCCAGCCGCGAGCAGCAGCAGGCGATGGCGCAGTTGATCCAGACACGCGAGGAGGCGGAAAAGGCCAACAATGCCAAGTCTGACTTCCTGGCGATGATGAGCCATGAATTGCGCACGCCGATGAATGGCGTGCTCGGCATGCTACAGCTGCTGGAAACTACCGATATGACTGAGGAGCAGATCGAATACGCAGCGCTGGCCTCGGAGTCCACCGAACACCTGCTCAAGGTCATCAACGACATTCTCGACTTCTCGCGCATCGAGCGTTCGGAGCTGGAACTGGAACACATCCCGTTCAACCTCGCGGACCTGATCAGCAGTTGCGCCCAATCGTTCCAGCACAGCGCGTTGCAGCGCGGGCTCGATCTGCAGTTGCTGATCCCCGAGGACATGCGCGCCATTCAGGTTCAGGGTGATCCGACCCGAATCCGGCAGATATTGGTCAATCTGGTGGGCAATGCATTGAAGTTCACCGAACAGGGCCGCGTCAGCATTGAACCGCAGTGGCAATCGCTGGATCACGAACTGCTGTGGTTTACCTGCACCGTGCGCGACAGCGGCATCGGTATTGCGGCTGAAAGCCTGGAGTTGATGTTCAATCCCTTCCAGCAGGCCGACAGCTCTATTTCACGGCGCTACGGTGGCACCGGTCTGGGCTTGCCGATTGCCCGCACCCTGGCCGAGCGCATGGGCGGCACCTTGCGGGCGCAAAGCGAAGACGGCCTGGGCTCGGTGTTTACCCTGGAAATCCCGCTGGCACTCTATAAGCAGTCGTTACCGGTACTGACGCCCCGGGCACAGACCGGCAAGGGTGATGGCGCGGGGCGCAATGTGCTGCTGGTCGAGGACAACCCGGTCAATCAGACCGTCATCGAAGCCATGTTGCGCAGCCTGGGCTTTACTGTCAGCGTCGCGACCGATGGTGCGCAAGCCGTGCGCAGCGCCGAGAGCCTGATTTTTGAAGCGATTCTGATGGACTGCCGGTTGCCGATCGTCGACGGCTATGAGGCGACCCGACAGATCCGCCAATTGCCCGGCTGCGCGGACGTGCCGATCATCGCATTGACCGCCAATGCCTTGCAGGGCGACCGCGAGGCCTGTTTGTCGGCAGGCATGAACGATTATCTCGCCAAGCCCTTCAAACGTACTGATTTACAGCAAATTTTGCAGCGCTGGGTGCAGTAGAGCAGGCCTTTCGACCATCTGCGACTGGCGTGAAAGGCGAAAGTGCGGCAGTCTTAGGCACCCGAACAGGCCCGAAAAGGGGCTTGAATAATAATTTCAGTGCACAAGTGTACATTCATGTCCTTGGTGCTGTGACTTTCACCACAACGCAATAGTCTATGAGTAGGCTGCCGGTTCGAGGCATGAACGCTTCGATCGGCCGGGAGATTTGCCCCACCCTGCCGCATCGGACTATTGAGGAGCTCGCATGACCAAACAAAACGCCTTTACCCGGGAAGACCTGCTGCGCTGCAGTCGCGGTGAGCTGTTCGGCCCAGGTAACGCGCAACTGCCCGCCCCGAACATGCTGATGGTCGATCGCATCACCCTGATCAGCGAAGAAGGTGGCAAGTACGGCAAAGGTGAATTGGTCGCCGAGCTGGATATCACTCCGGACCTGTGGTTTTTCGCCTGCCACTTCGAAGGTGATCCGGTGATGCCAGGCTGCCTGGGCCTCGACGCCATGTGGCAACTGGTCGGTTTCTTCCTCGGCTGGCAAGGTCTGCCGGGCCGCGGTCGCGCCCTGGGTTCGGGCGAAGTGAAGTTCTTTGGTCAGGTCCTTCCGACCGCCAAGAAAGTCACCTATAACATTCATATCAAGCGCGTCCTCAAGGGCAAGCTGAACCTGGCCATCGCCGACGGTTCGGTGACTGTCGACGGTCGCGAAATCTACACCGCCGAAGGCCTTCGGGTCGGCGTTTTCACCTCCACTGACAACTTCTAAGGGTTATCCGCATGCGCCGCGTCGTTATCACTGGTCTGGGCATCGTTTCGTGCCTGGGCAATGACAAAGAGACCGTCTCCGCTAACCTGCGTGCAAGCCGCCCTGGCATCCGGTTCAACCCGGAATATGCCGAAATGGGTCTGCGTAGCCAGGTTTCCGGCTCCATCGACCTTCCCCTCGAAGAACTGATCGATCGCAAGATCTTTCGCTTCGTTGGCCACGCGGCGGCTTACGCCTACCTGGCCATGAAAGACGCCATCGCTGACTCCGGTCTGACTGATGAGCAAGTCTCCAACCCGCGTACCGGCCTGATCGCCGGTTCCGGTGGCGCCTCCACGCTGAACCAGATGGAAGCGCTGGATATCCTGCGCGAAAAAGGCGTGAAGCGCGTTGGCCCATACCGTGTCACGCGGACCATGAGCAGCACCGTTTCCGCTTGCCTGGCCACCCCGTTCAAGATCAAGGGCCTGAACTACTCCATCGCTTCTGCCTGCGCGACCAGTGCTCACTGCATCGGTACCGCCATGGAACAGATCCAGATGGGCAAGCAGGACATCGTGTTCGCCGGCGGCGGTGAAGAAGAGCATTGGAGCCAGTCGTTCCTGTTCGACGCCATGGGCGCATTGTCCAGCCAGTACAACGAAACCCCGGAAAAAGCTTCCCGTGCCTACGACGCCAAGCGTGACGGTTTCGTCATTGCCGGCGGTGGCGGCATGGTCGTGGTCGAAGAACTGGAACACGCTCTGGCTCGCGGCGCGAAGATCTATGCGGAAATCGTTGGCTACGGCGCGACTTCCGACGGCTACGACATGGTCGCCCCAAGCGGCGAAGGCGCTATCCGCTGCATGCAGATGGCAATGTCCACCGTTGACGCTCCGATCGACTACCTGAACACCCACGGCACCTCGACTCCGGTGGGCGATGTCATGGAAATGAAAGGTGTTCGCGAACTGTTCGGCGACAAGGCTCCGGCCATCAGCTCCACCAAGAGCCTGTCGGGTCACTCCCTGGGCGCCGCCGGCGTTCACGAAGCGATCTACTGCATGCTGATGATGGAAGGCAACTTCATGGCGGGTTCCGCCAACATCGACGAACTGGACCCGGAAGTGGCCGACATGCCGATCCTGACCAAGACTCGCGAAAACGCCACCATCGACACCGTGATGAGCAACAGCTTCGGTTTCGGTGGCACCAATGCCACGCTGGTCCTGAAGCGCTGGGCAGGTAAGTAATACCTCGCCGTTTCGCTGCACACAAAAACGCCCCGACTGGTTCGGGGCGTTTTTTTTTGCCCTAACTTCACGACAGTTCCTGTAGCAGCTGGCGCAGCCTGCGTCCGGCTGCGTAGCAGTCGTAAATCCTGAACGCGCGGACTTCCTGAAACACCACATCGTTTGATTTCACGACTGCTACGCAGCCGAACGCAGGCTTCGCCAGCTGCTACAAGGTTCGTCTTGGCTTAAGTGAACAGCATTACGCCATGAGCGGGGTTTGTCGTAGCTGGAAGCCTTTAACGGCTTACCACATCAGATCATCCGGAATCTGATAGGCCGCGTACGGATCGTCCTCGGCTGCCACTTCTTCAGTCTTCACGTTCATCTGCACGATGCGCTGTGGATCGCGCTCCTGGATCTTCAGCGCTGCTTCACGCGGAATGACTTCGTAGCCGCCGGCGTGATGCACGATGGCCAGGAAGCCATTGCTGAGCTGGTTGCGCATCAGCGTGTTGACGCAGAGGCGCTTGACCTTCTTGTCGTCGACGAAGTTGTAGTAGTCCTCGGTGGTCAGCTTCGGCAGACGCGAGACTTCGATCAGTTGCTTGATCTGAGCGGCGCGAGCCTTGGCCTCGACCTTTTCCTGCTGCTGACGGTTCAGCTCCTGGTCGCGCTTGACCTTCTCGGCCATGGCTTCCTGTGCGGCGCGCTGCTGCGAGTCATCCAGTTCGATCTGACCTTTGTGGGCCAGGCGCTGCTGTTTCTGCTTCTCTTTGCCGACCTGTTTGGCCTGCTTCTGGTTGACCAGCCCTGCTTTGAGCAACTGGTCGCGAAGGGAAATGCTCATGGTGCTTGTTTCTCACTTAGGCAACTGCTCAACCGCAGCTGGTCAAATTCTTTTCCTGACGTTTGGCTTCGCCCCACAGGGCGTCCAACTCTTCGAGGGTGCAATCTTCTATGGGACGGTGGGTATCGCGCAATGCCTGTTCGATAAAACGGAAGCGCCTTTCGAATTTGCTGTTGGCACCCCGCAGCGCGGTTTCCGGATCAACCTTGAGGTGACGCGCCAGATTGACCACCGAAAACAGCAGGTCACCGACCTCATCGGCAATCGCTGCCGAGTCATTGTCGGCCATGGCTTCGAGCACTTCATCGAGCTCTTCGCGAACCTTGTCCAGCACCGGCAAGGCGTCCGGCCAGTCGAAACCGACCTGCCCGGCGCGCTTTTGCAGTTTCGCCGAACGGGACAAGGCAGGCAACGCAGCCGGGACATCATCGAGCAACGACAACTGCAACGGTGCCGCTGACTTCTCGGCGCGCTCCTCGGCCTTGATCTCTTCCCAGCGCTGCTTGACCTGTTCTTCACTCAGGCGCGGGATGTCCACGGGCGCATACAGATCACCGGTAGGAAACACGTGAGGATGCCGACGGATCAACTTGCGGGTGATGCTGTCGACCACGCCGTCGAATTCGAAACGCCCTTCTTCCCGCGCCAGTTGGCTGTAATACACCACCTGAAACAGCAAATCGCCCAACTCACCCTGCAAGTGATCGAAGTCACCGCGCTCGATGGCGTCAGCGACTTCGTAGGCTTCCTCAAGGGTGTGCGGGACGATGGTGGCATACGTTTGCTTGATGTCCCATGGGCAACCGAACTGCGGGTCGCGCAGCCGGTTCATCAAGTGCAGCAGGTCATCAAGTGAATACATCAATCTCTCTCACTGCAAAATCCCTTGTGGGAGCGAGCCTGCTCCGGGCGGCGTTCCGACGAAAGCGGTGTGTCAGACGCCATTGATGTCGACTGACACGCCCTCTTCGCGAGCAGGCTCGCTCCCACAGTGGATCGGCGCTGAACATGCGATCAAGGCGTCCGGTTACGACGGGTTTCGATGATGTTCGGCAACTGGGAAATCCGCCCCAGCAACCGCCCCAACGCATCCAGCCCCGGAATCTCGATGGTCAGGGACATCAACGCCGTGTTGTCCTCTTTGTTCGAGCGGGTGTTGACCGCCAGTACGTTGATCCGCTCATTGAGCAGCACCTGCGACACGTCACGCAGCAAACCGGAACGGTCGTAGGCGCGAATGACGATGTCCACCGGGTAGGTGAGCACCGGCACCGGCCCCCAGCTGACCTGAATGATCCGCTCCGGCTCGCGACCGCCCAGCTGCAGCACCGAGGCGCAATCCTGGCGGTGAATGCTTACGCCACGGCCCTGAGTGATGTAACCGACGATTGCATCCCCCGGCAATGGCTGGCAGCAGCCGGCCATTTGCGTCATCAGGTTGCCGACGCCCTGGATCTGGATATCGCCGCGCTTGCCCGGTTTGTAGCCCGTGGCTTTGCGCGGGATCAGCTCCAGCTGTTCGTTGCCGCGTTCCGGCTCGACCAGTTGCTGCGCCAGATTCACCAGTTGCGCCAGGCGCAAATCACCGGCGCCCAACGCCGCGAACATATCCTCGGCCGTCTTCATGTTGGCCTTGTCGGCCAGCTTGTCGAAGTCTACCGCCGGCAGACCGAGGCGACTGAGTTCACGCTCAAGCAAGGTTTTACCGGCCGCGACGTTCTGATCGCGCGCCTGCAATTTGAACCAGTGGACAATCTTCGCCCGCGCTCGCGAGGTGGTGATGTAACCCAGGTTCGGGTTCAGCCAGTCTCGGCTCGGCGTGCCGTGCTTGCTGGTGATGATCTCGACCTGTTCACCGGTTTGCAGGCTGTAGTTGAGCGGCACAATGCGCCCGTTGATCTTCGCGCCCCGGCAGTTGTGACCGATTTCGGTGTGCACGCGGTAAGCGAAGTCCAGCGGTGTCGCGCCTTTGGGCAAGTCGATGGCGTGACCGTCCGGGGTGAAGATGTAGACCCGGTCCGGCTCGATATCGACCCGCAGCTGTTCCGCCAGGCCGCCAATATCGCCCAGCTCTTCGTGCCACTCCAGGACCTGACGCAGCCAGGAAATTTTCTCTTCGTAGTGGTTGGAGCCGGATTTGACGTCGGTGCCCTTGTAGCGCCAGTGCGCGCACACGCCCAGTTCGGCTTCCTCGTGCATGGCGTGGGTGCGGATCTGTACTTCCAGCACCTTGCCTTCAGGGCCAATCACCGCCGTGTGCAGCGAGCGGTAACCGTTCTCTTTCGGGTTGGCGATGTAGTCGTCGAATTCCTTCGGGATGTGCCGCCACAATGTGTGGACGATGCCGAGCGCGGTGTAGCAGTCGCGCATTTCCGGCACCAGCACGCGAACGGCGCGCACGTCGTAGATCTGGCTGAATTCCAGACCCTTGCGCTGCATTTTGCGCCAGATCGAATAGATGTGTTTGGCCCGGCCACTGATGTCGGCATCGACGCCGGTGGCGTGCAATTCGTTTTTCAGTTGGGTCATGACATCGCTGATGAAACGCTCGCGATCCAGGCGACGTTCATGCAGCAACTTGGCGATCTGCTTGTACTGGTCAGGCTCCAGGTAACGGAAGGACAAGTCCTCCAGTTCCCACTTGATGTGACCGATACCGAGGCGGTGAGCCAGCGGTGCGTAGATATCGAAGACTTCACGGGCGACCTGATTGCGCTTCTCGTCGCCGGCGGTTTTCACCGCACGAATCGCACAGGTGCGTTCAGCCAGTTTGATCAGTGCAACGCGCACGTCGTCGACCATGGCCACCAGCATTTTGCGCAGGTTTTCAACCTGGCCCTGAGTACCCAGCACCATGGATTTACGCGGGCTCAGGCTGTCGCTGATCGCTGCCATGCGCTGCACGCCGTCGATGAGTTTGGCCACCACCGGACCAAAGCGCTGGCTGACGGCAGGCAACAGGATCTGTCCTTCGCGCACGCCACGGTACAAGATCGCGGCGACCAATGAATCCTGATCGAGTTTGAGGTCGGCCAGAATCTCGGCGATCTCAAGGCCCGTGCGGAAACTCGAAGTCCCTTCGGACCAGAGATTCTTCGCCGCATTGGCCTGTTGTTCTGACATGCGAGCGAACTCGCACGCTTCCTTCAAGGCTTCGCGATCCAGTGCCGGATCGACACTGACCGCATGATCGAGCCAAGCCTCGAGATTGATACTGCCGTCGGTATTGATCGGCTGGTGTGCTCTCACCTGTACCATCTTGCTTACCTTCCCTATGACGCAGATTCAATGCGTCAAATCGCTGACCTTCATTGCCCGATTGCCCTCACGGGGCTCATGCGAGAGCTGCACGGGCGGGCCAGTCGGACCAGACGAGCCGTCCTAGCTCGCTTCAAATAACGCCATGGCCTCGACATGTGCCGTTTGAGGAAACATATCGAGAATCCCGGCACGTTTTAACCGGTAGCCCTGCTTGATCAATTCAACCGTGTCGCGCGCCAGCGTTGCCGGGTTGCACGACACGTACACCAACCGTTTGGCGCCCAGGGACGCCAGCTTGCGCACCACCTCGAAAGCACCGTCTCGCGGTGGGTCCAAGAGTACCGCAGAAAAGCCTTCGCGCGCCCATTCGCCATTAGTCAAAGGCTGGGATAAATCGGCCTGAAAAAACTGCGCGTTATGCAGATTATTGCTAGCCGCGTTAAGGGCGGCGCGCTCGACCATGGCCTGCACACCCTCCACCGCGACCACTTCACGAACGACCTTGGCCAGCGGCAGGGCGAAATTGCCCAGACCACAAAACAAATCCAGAACCCGCTCATCCGCCTGAGGCTTGAGCCAGTCCAGCGCCTGGGCCACCATCGCCTCGTTGACCCCGGCATTGACCTGAATGAAATCCCCGGGCCGGTAGGCCAGGTCCAGACCCCATTGCTCCAGGCGATAACCCAGCGACTGCTCGGCGTCGACCGGTTGCGGTTCGCCCTCTCCATGCAGCCACAATTGGGCCTCATGGAAAGCGCAGAACTCCTTGAGGATCGTCATGTCAGCGTCAGACAACGGCGCCATGTGCCGCAGCAACACGGCCAACGACGAACCACTGAACAATTCCACATGCCCCAGCGCCTGAGGTTTGCTCAAACGACGCAACATCTCCGGCAAGCGGGTCATGATGGGTTGCAAGGGTTGTACCAGTACCGTGCATTCGTTGATCGCGACGATGTCCTGACTGCCCGCGGCACGGAATCCGACTTCGAGCCTTTTCGTCTTCATGTCCCAGCGCACCGCTACCCGGGCGCGACGGCGATAACCGAATTCCGGACCGCTCAACGGCGCAGCCCATTCTTGCGGTTCGATACCGGCGACCTTCGACAGTTGTTCGGCGAGCATGCGCTGTTTCAGGGCGAGTTGTTCGGTATGAGGCAGGTGCTGCACGCTGCAGCCGCCGCAGCGTCCGGCATGCGGGCACGGTGCCGGACGACGCAATTCGCTGGCCTGGAACACGCGCTCGGTACGCGCCTCGACTACCTTGCCATGGGCGCCCAACACCCGCGCCTCGACTTCTTCACCGGCCAGGGCGCCGATGACGAACCAGGTGCGACCTTCAAAAAACGCGATACCGCGACCGTCATTGGCCAGGCGCTCGATGCTCAAGCGCTGCTTTTTGCCGGTCGGGATTTGTGGGGCCTTGCTGCCGCCCGTGGGTTGGAAGCGCAGGCCTCTCTCGTGCTTGGCCATCAGTTAGGCGCGTCGAAAATGCCGGTCGACAAGTAACGGTCGCCACGGTCACAGATGATCGCGACGATCACCGCGTTTTCAACTTCCAGGGACAGACGTAGCATCGCTGCCACCGCACCGCCCGAAGACACGCCACAGAAGATGCCTTCTTCGCGGGCCAGACGACGGGTCACGTCCTCGGCTTCGCTTTGCGCCATGTCGACGATGCGGTCGACGCGATCAGCCTGATAAATCTTCGGCAGGTATTCCTGCGGCCAGCGACGGATGCCCGGAATCGCCGAGCCTTCCATCGGTTGCAGGCCGATGATTTGCACGCCTTCGTTCTGCTCTTTCAAGTAGCGCGAGACGCCCATGATGGTGCCGGTGGTGCCCATCGAACTGACGAAGTGGGTGATGGTGCCTTCGGTCTGACGCCAGATTTCCGGGCCGGTGCTGGTGTAGTGCGCTTGCGGATTATCCCCGTTGGCGAACTGGTCCAGCACCTTGCCACGGCCTTCGGCTTCCATCCGCTGAGCGAGGTCGCGGGCGCCTTCCATGCCTTCTTCCTGGGTGACCAGGATCAGCTCGGCACCATACGCCGTCATGGCGGCTTTACGCTCGGCGCTGGAGTTGTCCGGCATGATCAGGATCATCTTGTAACCCTTGATCGCGGCCGCCATGGCCAAAGCAATCCCGGTGTTACCGGAGGTTGCTTCGATCAGCGTATCGCCGGCGTGGATCTGCCCGCGCAATTCGGCGCGTGTGATCATCGACAACGCCGGCCGGTCCTTGACCGAACCCGCCGGGTTATTCCCTTCGAGCTTGAGCAAAAGGGTATTGCTGGTGGCGCCGGGCAGGCGCTGCAAACGAACCAGCGGAGTGTTGCCGACGCAATCGGCGATGGTTGGGTACTGCAAGGTCATGGCGTATTCGCAATCCAGACTGCGGGGGCGACTATCATACCGACAAACGTTCGCAGGCCATATCACGCAAAGTGTGGTGCTTATGGCTTATGGGAATAAGGAGCCTGAGCGAGTTCAGGATTCCTCTGCTTGCGCGACATTTAACGCATAGAACTCATGTAGTTTGGCCTGCAACAGCTGCTTATCCGGTAGCTGGACTTGATACTCGGCAATCAGCGCAGGCGACAGACTGCGATTAAGGGAATACTCGACCACTTCGTCATCCTTGCTGGCACAGAGCAATACACCGATGGCCGGGTTTTCGTGGGGCTTGCATTCATTGCGATCCAACGCTTCCAAATAGAAGTTCAGCTTGCCCAAATACTCCGGCTTAAAGCAACCGACCTTAAGTTCAATGGCTACAAGACAATTAAGGCCACGGTGGAAGAACAGCAGATCCAGGGCAAAATCACACCCGCCCACTTGCAGCGGATACTCGGAACCGACAAAGCAGAAATCGCGACCCAGCTCGATCAGAAACTCCTTGAGGCGCGCCAGCAACCCTTTATGCAGATCGCTTTCGGCATGGCCACCTGGCAGGTCTAGGAACTCGAGCATGTAGGCATCACGAAATATATCCAGCGCGGTCGGGTGAGATTGTCTCAGTACCGGTGATATTTTTGCCGGCTGGGTTACGCTTCGCTCGAACAGTGCGGCCTTGAACTGACGTTCTAACTCACGCGTCGACCATTTTTCCTGGATGGCCAGGCGCAGATAAAACTCACGTTCTTGCGGGAGTTTGCTCTGACTTAGAATGAGCAGGTTCTGGGTCCAAGGTAATTGTGTCAGCAGTGCTGACACTTTTTCATCTCCCCGGTAAGCCTCGTAGAACTGGCGCATACGGAACAAATTACGCCGGGTAAAACCGCGCAACCCAGGTTGGGTCTTGGCCAGATGCTCGGCCAACTGACTGACCACAGAATCGCCCCATTCGGCCTTTTCCAGCTTGCGACTGATGTAAGCACCCACCTGCCAATACAACTCAATCAGCTGGGTATTCACCGCCTGCATGGCCTGCTGCTTGGCACTTTGAATCAGCGCAAGCACTTCATTGAAACGGTCGTCGGTTGCATTGTCGGGGACGCTGGATGCATTCATGCCGGACTCCTGAGGACGAGGAAAAACGCGAGTCTATTCCGTCGTTTCAGGCTTAAGGTGTCGGCAATACCCTTTAGGAAAGGTCGTACAAATAAACGGGAACGCTCCGGCAAAACCAAAATTTTGCTGGCTGGAATGGCCCCATCGCGAGCAGGCTCGCTCCCACATGGGGATCGGTGTAATCACGCCATTTGTGGGCGACTCATCTCCACTAATGAAATGGCTACCCCCGCTGCCCCCTGTGATCGCCCACTAAGCTTTCACAGGGGGCCTACCGGAGACCGTTGCCATGAACAAAGTAG
>NZ_JAVDUA010000056.1:0-12358 GCF_031456105.1 Pseudomonas sp. BE134
GGCGGGGGCCTTGAACAGGTTCAGTATCCAGTTCGAAGACAGGCTTTTGCAGGATTAACAGCAACGCCGTTTACACAGAATTCAGTACACCCTCGGTTTGAAGGACAGTGCCTCTGGCACATCCACATCCCACATCACCCCGGGATCATCCACCGCCACCTCAACCACCCGCCCCTGCGCAAACAATGGCTTGGCGCCATGGTCACCGGACAATCCCGCCAACCCCGCCCCAAAGCTGCGACCGAACCCGACCGGATGCCCGTATTTGCCCTCATGCACCGGCACACTGACGCAATCTGCAGCAATCTGCGCCACCACCCGCTCAATACTCGACGGCAGGAGAAAAGGCATATCCCCCAACATAATCATCCAGCCACCAAGGTTCGGACACGCCGCCACTCCAGCCGCAATGCTATCGCCCATCCCACTCGACTTGATCAACACAATCTCGAAACCGTAGGCCTTAGCCATGCGAATCACCTGCGGGCGATCCTCAGTCGTCACCAGCACCCGTTTATCCAGCGAAACCGGCACGCTCACCAACACCTGCTCGACCACCGAACGCACAGTGCCGTCGCGCCCCGTGCAGTCCGCCAACAGCTTGTCCTTGTCAGCCCCCGCCACCTGACGAAAGCGACTGCCCTGCCCCGCTGCCAGCACAATGACGCCGATGGGTTCACTCATATAGCCTCCTGCAACGGCTTTTTTTGCTTCAGTTCGACGCCATTCTTGATCGCGACAATTTCGGCCATCAGTGACAAGGCGATTTCCGCCGGACTGTGGCTGCCTATGTGCAACCCGATCGGACCATGCAGGCGCTCGATCGCCCGTGATGACAAGCCTAGCTCGGCAAGGTTTTTCCGGCGCTTCAGGCTGTTGACCCGCGAGCCCAGCGCGCCGACATAAAAGGCCTTGGAGTCGAGGGCCGTGAGCAGCGCCATATCATCCAGGCGAGGATCGTGAGTCAAGGCGACGATGGCCGTACGCTCGTCAGTCTGGATGGTCAGCACCGCCTCATCAGGCATGCCCGAGACAAAGCGACCGTGCTGCTCTTCCCACCCGTAAACGAACTCGGAGCGTGGGTCGCAAATCAGTACTTCGAAGTCCAGCAGCCGCGCCATCTCAGCGACGTAACGGGACAATTGCCCGGCGCCGATCAGTAGCAGGCGCCAACGCGGACCATAAATCGCGCGCAGCGTGTTGCCGTCGAAACTCAGCACATCGGCCTTGTCCGCTGACTGCAACAGCACTTCACCCGTCGCAATATCAAGCGTGCGAGCGACAATTTCATGAGCCTCACAGCGCGTCAGCAACTCGGCGACCCAATGCGGATCGCCAACCTGCTCCTCGGTCAGGCGCAGCGTACCGCCACAGGGCAAACCAAACCGCGCGGCCTCCTCGCGAGTGACGCCGTAGGTGATCAACTGCACCGGTGGCCCGTCAGTCGGGATACGCCCGTCGTGCAGCCGGGCAATCAGATCATCCTCGACACAACCGCCCGACACCGAGCCAATCACCACGCCATCTTCACGCAAGGCCAACATGGCGCCAGGTGCCCGAGGCGCGGTGCCCCAGGTCTGGACCACGCTGTACAGCACCACCCGCTGACCAGCGCGGCGCCATTCGAGCACGCTGCGCAGGACATTCAGATCGACGCTGTCCATCAGGCTTGTGCCTTCTGCCAACCTTGCAGTTGAAAGCGAACGGGCAGGCTGCGGATACGTTTGCCCGTGGCGGCGAAAATCGCGTTGCACAGCGCCGGCGCAATCGGCGGCACGCCCGGTTCACCGACACCGCCCAGGGGCACAACGCCCGGCGGGGTGACCAGATGAACGGCGATTTCCTTGGGCGCCAGGGACATACGCGCCACTTCGTACATGTGGAAGTTGTCTTGCTGAACCTTGCCGTCCTTGAAACTGATCTCCCCTAGCACCGCATTGCCCAGCCCCATGACGCAGGCCCCCTCGAACTGCGAGCGAATGCGTTCGGGGTTGATTTGCGGCCCGCAATCCACGGCGATGTCAGCCTTGTGCACGATCAGTGTGCCATCATCCTTGACTTCGACCTCGATCACCGCCGCCACATAGGTGACAAAACTGTATTGCACCGCCAGCCCCAAGCCTCGGCCTTTGGGCAGCTCGCGCCCCCAACCGGCGGCTTTGGCAGCGGTTTCCAATACCGTGCGCAGCCTTGCAGTATCGATCGGATAACGCTCGGGGGATTCGCCGTAGTTCCACTCGTCACTCAGCGTGCGCGGATCGATCTGGCGATCCGGGCCAAGCAATCTGATCTGGTACTTGAGCGAATCCTGCCCGGCCTTGTGCGCCAGTTCATCGACAAAGCTTTGAATCGCAAAGCCGTGCGGGATGTTCGACACCGAGCGATACCAGCCGACGCGGGTATGAGCCGTCGCCTCCGGGTTTTCCAGGCGCACGTTGGGAATCGCGTAGGCCATGTTGGTGAACCCCATGCCCAGCTCAAACGCTGCCTCATGGTTCATGCCCGGTGCAAACAGCGCAGTGATGCTTGGCGCCACGGTGCGGTGCAGCCAGGCGGACGGCAGGCCGTCCTTGTTCAGCCCGGCTTTGAGATACTCCGCCGACACGGTGTGGAAATAGGAACAGTGGATGTCGTCTTCACGGGTCCATTGCACCCGCACCGCCTTGCCGGGGAATTCCTTGGCGAGGATCGCCGCTTCAATGATGAAGTCAGGCTTGGATTTTCGACCGAAACCACCACCGAGCAATGTGACGTTGAACGTGACGTTATCGAACGGGATGCCGAGGCGCTCGCCAATCCTTGTGCGGGTCACTTGCGGCGCCTGGCTCGGCCCCCAGGCTTCGCAGACTCCGTCTTTGAAGCGGGCAATGGCAACCATCGGCTCCATGGGTGCCTGCGCCAGGTGCGGCAGGTAATAGGACGCTTCGAGGACAGTGTCGGCGCTGTCCATGGCCTCCTCAAGGTTGCCGGTATTGCGCACCACTTTGCCGGGCTTGAGGGACGCGGCTTCCAGCTCCTTGCGATAGGCAATCGAGTCGTAGCTGGCGTTCGGGCCGTCATCCCACTCGATCTTCAGTGCGTCGCGGCCCTTGATTGCCGCCCAAGTGTTTTTGGCCACCACGGCCACGCCACCCAAGGGTTGAAATTCAGACGGCACCGGGCTGGCGCCGATCTGCAACACCTTAATCACGCCAGGGACTTTCATCGCGGCGCTGGCATCGAAGGTTTTGACCTTGCCGCCATACACCGCCGGACGCGCAATGGTGGCGTAGAGCATGCCATCGAAATGCACGTCGGCCCCGTAGACGGCGCGGCCATTAACGATGTCTGCCCCGTCGATGGCCTTGGTGCCTTCCTTGCCGATGTAGAGAAACTGCGATGGATCCTTGAGCCGTACGCTGTCGCGAGCGGGTACCGCCAGCGCACCGGCCGCCACGGCCAGTTCGCCGTAGCCCAACTCACGACCGGTCGGCGTATGGATCACTTTGTGCAGTTGCGCATGGCACTCGCCAAGCGGCACTTTCCATTGGTTGGCGGCGGCCTGTTCCAGCATGGTTCGAGCGGCGGCACCGCATCGGCGCATGGGCTCGTACCAGTGACGCATGCTGCGCGAGCCGTCAGTGTCCTGGTTGCCGAAACGCACTTCGTCGCCTGGTGCCTGTTGCACTTTCACCTTTGCCCAATCGGCATCCAGTTCATCGGCCACCACCATCGTCAGGCTGGTGCGTACGCCCTGGCCCATTTCCGAACGGTTGCAGATCACGGTCACCGTGCCATCGGTGGCGATGCTGACATATACCTTGGGATCATCAATCGCGCCGTGGGGCATGCCGTCGGCGCCGAACTTCTTCGATGCTTCTTCCGCGAAAGCGTCCTGCCAACCCCAACTGGCAGCCAGCACCAACGCACTGGTAGCACCGACACCTTTGAGGAAACCGCGTCGGCTGAGGTTGCTCAGGGCAAAATCATTCGGTAACTGGCTCATGCCTTGGCCTCCTTCAAGTGGGTGGAGGCCTGGCGGATGGCGGTCTTGATGCGGTTGTAAGTCCCGCAGCGGCAAATGTTGCCGACCATCGCCTCTTCGATTTGCGCGTCGGTGGGGTTCGGATGGGTTTTGAGCAGCGCTGTCGCCGACATGATCTGCCCGCCCTGGCAGAAGCCGCATTGTGCGACGGCGGTATCGAGCCAGGCTTGCTGGACCACTTGGCCGATCGGGTCAGTGTGCAAATTTTCAATGGTGGTGACGTTCTGCCCGACCACCGAGCCAATCGGCGTGATGCAACTGCGGGCGGGCGATCCTTCGATGTGAATGGTGCAAGCGCCGCACAGGCCCATGCCGCAGCCGAATTTGGTGCCGTTGTAACCGGCCACGTCGCGGATGGCCCAGAGCAGCGGCATGTCCTCGGTGACGTCGAGTGAATGGTCTTGACCGTTGAGCTTCAGGGTAATCATGGGCACGCCCGCATAGTGCTTGGGTTATGGGGTCGAGCAATCTGCCGTGGGATCTTGGTTCGTGACACGCAGATCGACTCAGGCTAATGAGGCTCTTTTATGCGACGGGAATGTCTGCACCGGGCCTTTGTGGAGCAAATGTTTGCATCGTTAGGTGGCTAAGTTAACCCAGTATTAACAAAAAAGCCCTGCACAGCAGAACGTGTGCAGGGCTTTTGAGATCAGTCTTGAAAGCGTAGCTTCAATACTGATTGGGCTCCATTTCCAGGTCGACATGAAAACGATCCGAAATGTCTTTCTGGATACGCTGCGCCAAATGGAGTAATTGCAGGCCCGTCGCGCTGCCGTAGTTGACCAGCACCAGAGCCTGCAACTTGTGCACGCCGGCGTCGGCCTCGCGGAAACCTTTCCACCCTGCCCGTTCGATCAACCAGCCCGCCGCCAGCTTCATTTGCCCGTCGGGCTGTGCATAAGCCACCAGATCCGGGTATTCGCCCTTGAGCTGTGCGACCAGCGCTGCGGGCACCAACGGGTTTTTGAAGAAGCTACCGGCATTGCCCAGCACGGCCGGGTCCGGGAGCTTTTCATTACGGATGCTGCAAATCGCCTGGCTGACATCCGTGGCCGTCGGCTGCTCGATGCCTTGTTCGGTCAGGCGCTGACGCACCGGGCCGTATTCCAGATGCAGGTGCGCAGCGCGGTCGAGGGCGAAACGAACACGCAGGATCAACCAGCGTCCCGGCTCCTGTTTGAACAGGCTGTCGCGGTAAGCGAAGTTGCATTCTTGCAGGGTGAAATCCCGCAGCTCACCGCTCCGGCGATCCAGCGCGGTCAGGCCGGCGAAGACGTCCTTGATCTCGACCCCATACGCTCCGATGTTCTGCATCGGTGCCGCACCGACAGTGCCGGGGATCAGGCTAAGGTTTTCCAGGCCCGACAAGCCCTGCGCCAGGGTGTGCTGCACGAACGGATGCCAAGGCTCGCCGGCCTCGGCTTCGATCACGACTTTGCTGCCGTCATCACTGAGGATGCGAATCCCGCGTGTGGCCATGTGCAGCACCAGTGACTGGATGTCAGCCGTCAGCAGCAGATTGCTGCCTCCGCCGATCACCAATAACGGAACATCATGGTGTGCGGCGTAGGCCAGGGCTTCACGCACGTCGGCATCGCTGTGGGCCTCGGCGAACAGGCGAGCCTGAACGTCGACCCCGAAGCTGTTGAACGGCTTGAGTGACACCTGCGATTGAACCTGCAAACTCATAACCGTCCCTTCAATTCGATCACCAGCAAATCACTGGCGCGCTCGATCAGGTCCAGCACCTGTTCGAAGCCTTGGTCGCCGTCGTAGTACGGGTCCGGCACTTCATCGAGTTCCGACTGGAAGCGACGCAGGAACAAATCCAGCTCGGCTTTGCCCTTGGCGGGTTGCAAGGCCTTGAGGTGGCGCAGGTTGCTGTTGTCCATCGCCAGGATCAAGTCGTAAGTGGCGAAATCGGCGCGGGTGACTTGCTGGGCGCGCTGGGCGGACAGGTCATAGCCGCGCAGTTTGGCCGCGGCCTGGCTGCGTTTGTCCGGCGCCTTGCCGACGTGCCAGTCACCGGTACCGGCGGAGGCGACTTCAATGTGATCCGCCAGCCCCGCTTCACGCAGTTTGTGCCGCAGCACGCCTTCGGCCGTTGGCGAACGGCAGATGTTGCCCAGGCACACGAACAGAACGCGCATCAGGCCTCCAGCAGACGACGAACGCGCTCAAGGTCTTCAACGGTGTCGACTCCGGTGGGCGGCGCGATCAACGCATCAGCCACGTGAATCCGCACGCCGTGCCACAAGGCACGCAGTTGCTCCAGGGATTCAGTGTTTTCCAGCCAGCACGGGCCCCAGCTGACAAAGTCATGGAGGAAACCGGCGCGGTAGGCATAAATCCCGATATGGCGACGATACGGCACGCCTTCCGGTAATTGCTCGCGGCTTTGGGCGAACGCATCCCGCGCCCATGGCAATGTCGCACGACTGAAGGTCAACGCCAGGCCATTGAGGTCGCTGACGACCTTGACCACGTTAGGGTTGAACAGGGTTTCCACGTCTTCGATGGGCTCGGCCAGGGTGGCCATGCTCGCTTCAGTGTGGGCAGCGAGGTTGGCCGCGACCTGGTCAATCACGCTCGGCGGGATCAGCGGTTCATCACCCTGGACGTTGACCACAATGGCGTCGGGCGCCAAGCCGAGTTTCGTTGCCACTTCGGCCAGGCGGTCGGTGCCGGAGTTGTGGTCTTCGCGGGTCAGCACGACTTCAGCGCCAAACCCGTTGCAGGCCTCGACAATGCGCGCATCGTCAGTGGCAACCACCACGCGCTGCGCGCTGCTTTTGCTGGCCTGTTCCCAGACGTGCTGGATCATCGGCTTGCCGGCGATCAACAGCAGCGGTTTGCCCGGCAAACGGGTGGAGGCGTAACGCGATGGAATGACAACGGTAAAGGCTGTGGTCATTTATCCAGACGCTCGTCGGTGGTCAAGGTGCGCGCTTCGGTTTCGAGCATCACCGGGATGCCGTCGCGGATCGGGTACGCGAGGCCTGCGCCCTTGCTGATCAGCTCGGTCTTGTCGGCGCTGAGCTTGAGTGGGCCTTTGCAGACCGGGCAAGCGAGGATGTCGAGCAATTTGGTGTCCATGAGCATTCCCTGGGTAAAAACGGAGTTAAGGCAAAAGACGATCCGGCAACAGGCGCATCAGCTGCGTATCGAACCAGGCCACGAAGGCCGGAGTTGGCACAGCATCGACCGCCAGGTACCACCAATCGGCGGCGGCGAAGGCACGGCACTTCACCGCGTCCTTTTCCGTCATCACCAACGGCAATGACGGTGTGAAATTCAAAGCCTGCGCGCTGTATTCGGCGTGGTCGGCAAACGCATGCGGGACTGGCCGCCAGTGTAGCGTTTCGAGGGTTGTGAAGAAACGCTGCGGATTGCCGATCCCGGCCACGGCGTGCAGCGCCTGGCCGGCGCAAAAGTGGTCGAGGGGACGTCGTTCACCACTTTGCACGTTGATCAGGGCGGTAGGCCGCAGCTGGAAGGCAAACCCGCCGTCGCGATCATCCGTGGCACCGTTGTAGAGCACCGCGTCGACGCTTTGCAGGCGCTCGACCGGTTCACGCAACGGTCCGGCGGGCAGACAACGCTGGTTGCCCAGGCCTCGGGCTGCATCAATCAGTACCAGTTCCAGATCGCGCGCCATGCGGTAATGTTGCATGCCGTCATCAGAAAGAATCAGGTCCAGCGGTTCGCTCGCCAGCAGTGCCTTGACCGCGCTGCTGCGGTCCGGGTCGATCATTAACGGCACGCCGGTGCGCTGGACGATCAACAGCGGCTCATCGCCCGCCAAGTCAGCGCTTTGATCCGCTGCAACGCGCCATGGCAATTGCGGCGGCTTGGCGCCGTAACCACGACTGACCACGCCCACCCGCAAGCCGCTACGCTGGCAATGCTCGATCATCCACAGAATCAGCGGCGTCTTGCCGGTGCCACCCACCGTGATATTGCCGACGACGATCAGCGGTACGGGTGGCTGATAGATCTCGCCCTCACCGGCCAGGAATCGCTTGCGCTTGTTCATGACCACGCGCCGATACAACCACTCCAGTGGCTGCAACAACTTCAGGGCCGGATGACCTTCGTACCACGCGGCGAGCAAGCGATCAGACATGGCCATCAGGGCGCGGGAGGAGCCGCTTCGACAGTGGTCATGCGCAAGTGGCTGAAACCGAGCTTGCCGGCCGCGTCCATGGCGGTGATGACGGACTGATGTTGAGTCTTGCCGTCAGCGCTGATGGACAGCGGCAGGCTGGTGTCGCCGTTGGATTCTTTTTGCAGCGCTTCCATCACTGTCGCCAGGTCACTCTTGGGCAATACCCGGTTGTTCAGCGAGAACACGCCTTCGGCGTTGATACCGATGTCCAGTTGCTTGACCTGTTGATCTTCAGCCGGAGCACCGCTGACCGCTTCCGGCAACTCGACACGCAGCTGGGTTTCACGGGTAAACGTGGTCGTGACAACGAAAAACAGCAGCAGAATAAACACCACGTCAATCAGCGACGCGAGGTTGATGTCCACCGTTTCCCGCGGCTTGCGGCGGAATTTCACGCTTTGCCCTCAGTCAGGTCCACATCACGGTCACCTTGCACCACCTCGACCAGTTTGATCGCTTCCTGTTCCATGCCCACCACCAGTTCATCGATGCGACGTTGCAGGAAACGGTGGAAGAACACGGCCGGGATGCCGACCATCAGGCCCGCAGCCGTGGTGATCAAGGCCTTGGAGATACCACCGGCCAGTACCGCTGCGTTAGTGCCCATGCCCGTACCCATGAACGCGCTGAAAATATCGATCATGCCCAGCACCGTGCCCAGCAGCCCCAGCAATGGGGCCATGGCCGCGATGGTGCCCAAGGCATTGATGTAGCGTTCGAGTTCGTGAATCACCCGCGCAGCGGCCTCTTCGATGCACTCTTTCATGATCTCGCGACCATGCTTGGAGTTGGCCAGGCCCGCCGCAAGGATCTCGCCCAACGGTGAGTTGGCGCGCAGTTCCTTGAGTTTTTGTTTATTGAGTTGCTTGTCCTTGATCCACACCCAGACCTGTCCGAGCAGATGCTCCGGGGTCACGCGGCTGCTTCTCAGGGTCCAGAGACGCTCGGCGACAATCGCCATGGCCGCGATGGAACTCAGAATGATCGGCAGCATCATCCAACCGCCGGATTTGACCAATTCCCACACAGTGTCGTCCCCTCGAAAAAGTGCGCCACTCTAACATAGGGGGTGAGCGCACCGAAGACCGTGATGTCGCTTCCGGTCGGGCTTTAATAACTCTCGGCTATTTATTGGTGGGCGGTGGATCGCGCCAGAAACGCCGTTCCAGACGCATTGTCCACGGTGGCTTGAAACGCCCCAATTGCAGATGAATGGCACCTTGCTCGGCGCTGTCGTAAATCGCCATGCCGCGTTTCTGATAGCGCGCCACGACCGTGGGGTGTGGATGACCAAAAGAATTGCCCTGCCCACGGGAAATCAACACCGCCTTGGGTTGCAACACGCTCAACAGGGCCATCGATGAGGAACTGCGGCTGCCGTGATGCGGTGACTGCAACCAATCGGTGGTCACCGCCAGCGGACTCTCAAGCAAGGCCCGTTCGGCAGCGGTGTCGATATCACCGGTCAACAACAGACGCTCGCCGCTGGCCTCTATGTGCAAGACGCAGGACTTTTGATTGCTGTCATGGCCTGACGGCCATTGCCACAGTTGGAAATTCACACCGTCCCAGCTCCATTGCCGACCACCTTCACATCCTTGGGCTTGCAGTTCGACCGGCAACGCCTCGGGATCGCCACTGAGTACCTGCTTGACAGGCAAGCCATTGGCCACTGCTCTCGCACCTCCGGCGTGATCGGCGTCGGCGTGGCTGATCAGCATCAGGTCGAGTTCCTTTACCCCGAGTTTGCGCAACGACGGCAGCACCACCCGCTCACCGATATCGAGATCGCCAAAACGCGGTCCGGCGTCATACAACAGCGTGTGGTGGCGGGTACGCACGAGGATAGCCAACCCTTGGCCGACGTCCAGTTGCCAGATATCAGCCATGCCTTCAGACAACAACGGCCGAGGCGGAAAAACCAGCAACAGCAACAATGGCCACCCTAAAGGGCGCAGCGGCACACCTCGCGGCAGCAAGAGTAGAAAGGCTCCCAAAGTACCGAGCCCCCAACACCACAACGGTACCGCCGCCGGCACCCATGCGGGTAATTTCGCGGCCACCCATGTCAGCGCCTTGAACAGCCCGTCGATCAAACCGCCTGCCAGCCACAGCAACCCTTCACCCACATAAGGGATGGGCAACAGCGATGTCCCGAGCAAGGCAGGCGGCAACACCACCAGACTGATCCAGGGCACCGCCAGCAAATTGGCCACCGGCCCGCTGATGCTGATCGGCAAGCCGAGCACCAGCAGCAACGGGCACAGACCGATTGCGATCAGCCATTGAGCCCGGGTCCAGGTTTGCCACCATCGCCAAGGGCCCAACCGCCCGCCAAAGGTGAAGATCAACACAGCCACGGCGGCGAAGGACAACCAGAAGCCCGGTTGCAGACTGGCCAATGGATCCAGCAGCAAAACACCATTCAGCGCCAGTAGCAGCGGCCACCAGGCGCCAAGGTGACGAAAGCGCAGACGCCACAACAGCACCAGACCGATCATCACGCAAGCGCGCTGCACCGGGACGTCGAAGCCGGCCAACAGCCCGTAAGCCAGCGCTGCCGAGAACGCCAACCCGCAGGCCCAGGGCAGCCACGGCAAACGCCCTGGCCACAAGCCAAAGCGCGCCAACCCTGCAATCAGCAGGTAGACCAACCCCGCCAACAATCCAATGTGCTGCCCGGAAATCACCAACAGATGCACGGTGCCGGTGTCTTGCAGTACTTGCCATTCCTCACGACTCAACCCGGCGCCATCTCCCAGTACCAGCGCCGTCAACGCTGCGGTTCGGCCCTGGGCATCGACCGCTTGTAAACGCTGGCGGATGCCATCGCGCCAAGCCCCTCGGGCTTCGTTGAGTCGCTCACCCGCCTTGACCGTGCCGGTCGCGCCGATGTGTTGCGCCAGCAGCCAGGCGTCGTAATCGAAGGCATTCGGATTGAGCAGCCCGGAGGGTCGCTTCAACTTCACCGCCAATCGCCAGCGCTCGCCACTGTTGACGGACGGTCCGTCGTACCAGGCCAACCGCAAACGTTGGGGCAGCTTCGTTCGGCGTGATTGACTGTCCGTCAGTTCGAATCGCACCACGCCGTCGGCATTCTGCGGCAACCCCGTCACCCGCCCCTCTATCCAGCGGGTTTCGCCATCCAGCTTCAGTGGCAGGCGATCATCCAGCGCCCACTGCGCATTCGCGCATGCCCAACTGAAGCCGAACAGGAAAAAAGCCAACGGATACGTCCGAAAGGGCAACAACATCAAACCCACTGGCGGCAGTAACATCCATAACCCGACCGGCGGTAAAACCGGTAAAAAACGCAAAGCCAACAGACCCAACGCCAGCGCCAACGTCCCTGTGCGCATACACTCCTCCTGGAGAGTTCCCACCTTGGCTTAGGCTTAGCCGGCTAATCGCACAGACGCCGTTAATAATTGTCACAAAGTCTGAATGGGGGGTTCGCAGAATCCAGACATACTTGCCACCTTAACCGACCGAGAAGCCTTATGCCCCGGCGCTTGTTCAAACGCTACATGCCAGACCCGACCAGCATCAAGGAACACAAATCCTTACGCTTTCTCGGCACATTGCTGCATGACCCCAACCTCTGGCACCTCAACCGCCACTCCGTGGCCCGAGCGATGGCAGTGGGCCTGTTCGCGGCTTTTTTGCCGATCCCGATGCAAATGCTGCTGGCCGCCGTGCTTTCCATCATCGTGCGGGGCAACATGCCGATTGCGGTGAGCCTGGTCTGGCTGACCAACCCGATTACCATGCCTGCCGTATTTTTCTGCACGTACCAGACCGGCGCCTGGCTGTTGGATGTGCCCACCCGCCAGTTACCCGACTCAATGTCCTGGGAATGGGTCAGGAGCGAACTGTCGACCCTGTGGCAACCGTTTTTGCTGGGGTCGGTCATCACCGGACTGGTGTTGGGCGCCCTCGCCTATTTCCTGACCATGATGTACTGGCGCTGGTGGGTGGCGCGGCAGTGGAAGCGGCGCAAGCAAAGCCGGATGTAGAATGCAAAACGGCCTCCATTGATGGAGGCCGTTTTTATTGCGGTGATTGTGATGACGTCATCGCGAGCAGGCTCGCTTGTATGTTTAGACTTGAAGGGGTGGGCGGGACTAAAAGCTCGATTCCGACTCTAGCCAGTACGGACCGTGGGA
>NZ_JAVDUA010000057.1:0-11502 GCF_031456105.1 Pseudomonas sp. BE134
TCATGCAGTTGCGCTTCACTTCGTTCGCTGTGGTCAGCTTACGGCGGGACTTTCACCCACAAGATTGCGCCCATGCTGGGCGCACAAAAAAACGGAGCCCGAAGGCTCCGCTTTTCATGCAACCAGCCCGGATCAGGCCAGTTTTTTGTGCCTTACACGATGCGGCTGGGTAGCCGCTTCGCCGAGACGCTTGCGGCGATCGGCTTCGTATTCGGTGTAGTTACCTTCGAAGAACACCGCTTGCGAGTCGTCTTCGTACGCCAGGATGTGCGTCGCGACGCGGTCAAGGAACCACCGATCGTGAGAGATCACAATGGCGGCGCCCGGGAAGTCCAGCAGGGCTTCTTCCAGGGAGCGCAGGGTTTCAACGTCGAGGTCGTTGGACGGTTCGTCGAGCAGCAGGACGTTGCCGCCCTCTTTCAGGGTCAGGGCCAGGTGCAAGCGACCGCGCTCACCACCGGACAGGTCCTTGACGAACTTCTGCTGATCGCCGCCCTTGAAGTTGAAGCGACCGACGTAGGTACGCGACGGAATCTCGTAGTTACCGATGCGGATCTGATCCGAACCGTCGGAGATTTGCTGGAATACGGTCTTGCTGCCGTCCAGGTCTTCGCGGCTCTGATCGACGCACGCCAGTTGCACGGTTTCGCCGACTTCGATGCTGCCCGAGTCCGGCGTTTCCTTGCCCATCAGCATGCGGAACAGGGTCGATTTACCGGCACCGTTACCGCCGATCACACCAACGATGGCGCCTTTAGGCATGGAGAACGACAGGTTGTCGATCAACACGCGATCGCCGTAGCCCTTGGAAACGTTCTTGAATTCGATGACCTTGTCACCCAGGCGCGGACCGGCCGGGATGTAGATCTCGTTGGTTTCGCTGCGCTTCTGGAATTCCTGCGATTGCATTTCTTCGAAGCGTTGCAGGCGAGCCTTGGATTTCGACTGGCGGGCCTTGGCGCCTTTGCGCACCCACTCCAGTTCTTCCTTCATGGCCTTTTCGTGAGCCGATTGCTGCTTGGATTCGGCCGCCAGACGATCGGACTTGGCTTCAAGCCAACCCGAATAGTTGCCCTCGTACGGGATACCGGCGCCGCGGTCGAGTTCCAGAATCCAGCCAGCAACGTTGTCCAGGAAGTACCGGTCGTGCGTGATCGCAACCACGGTGCCCGGGAAATCGTGCAGGAAGTGCTCCAGCCAGGCGACGGAATCGGCATCCAGGTGGTTGGTGGGTTCGTCGAGCAGCAGCATGTCCGGCGCGGAGAGCAGCAGACGGCACAGGGCCACACGACGCTTTTCACCACCGGACAGGAATTCGACCTTGGCGTCCCAGGCCGGCAGGCGCAGCGCATCGGCGGCGACTTCCAGTTGGCGCTCAAGGTTGTGACCATCGCTCGCTTGCAGGATGGCTTCGAGCTTGGCTTGTTCAGCCGCCAGCTTGTCGAAGTCGGCATCTTCTTCAGCGTAAGCCGCGTAGACCTCGTCCAGGCGAGCCTGGGCGTTCTTGATTACGCTGACCGCTTCCTCGACCACTTCACGCACGGTTTTGGTCGGGTCCAGGATGGGTTCCTGAGGCAGGTAGCCGATGTTCAGCTCCGGCATCGGACGGGCTTCGCCCTCGAACTCGGTGTCGACGCCGGCCATGATTTTCAGCAGCGTGGACTTACCCGAACCGTTGAGGCCGAGTACACCGATCTTGGCGCCTGGGAAGAACGACAGAGAAATGTTTTTCAGGATTTCCCGCTTCGGCGGAACAACTTTGCCCAGCCGATGCATGGTGAAGACGTATTGAGCCATGGAGAACCTTGGGTCAGTGACAGATGAATGATTGGAGCGCAGGCGAAGCCCGGCCAGACCGTGCGCGTCGTCCGAATGATAGCTATCAATACGTGCGCGCTGAAAAAGTCTGATTTTAGGAGCTGGAACGCTCCCGCGTAACCGGCAAAGCTACCTGATTGACGGAAGGCAGTCCAGCCGAGCGGGACTGGCACTTAGCCACAACTCAAGGCATGCTAGCCGCCCTTCGGGCGTCCGACTTATAGTGCACGTCGCGCCAGCCCAGTCAAACCGCAGGATTACAGTTTGCCTAATGCCACTTCGCCTGTTTCCGTGAGCGCCCCCCGTCCTGCAACCGGCTCACCCCTGCGCGGAACCTTGAAGGGCACACTGGCCACCCTCGTCCTGTTGCTGCTCGCCCTGCTGTTCTGGCAGTTGCTGGACCAACTGCGCGAAACCCAGAAAAGCCAGCGCCAATACACCATCGATTACACCGCCGATCTGGCCGCGCAAGTCAGCCTGAACATGGCGCTCAACGCCCAGATCGCCCTCAATCTGCTACCGATCGTCGAACAACCGCAAAGCCCCGACGAACAGCAGGCGCTGCTGCGCAAGCTGCAACGGTCATTGCCCGAACTGCGCAGCCTGGTCTTGCTCAGCCCCTCCGGAAAAATCCTCAGTGACAGCGCCGATGACAACCAGGACGCCGATTACCTGAGTGACCTGGTGCGGCGCAGTCGCGCCCAGGCGCACTACTTCAGCAACGCCGATGACGGTTCGGTGGTGCATCTTCTGTTGCATCAAGCCAGCGGCAGCACCCGTGGCTATTGGGATCTGCGCCTGACACCGGCTTTTCTCTCAAGCCTGACCAAACTGGATGAAGCCGGTATCCGCCCACGGTGGCTGGTGGAAAACCGGGTCAATCGCCAGATCATCAGCCGCGATGATGCATGGCCCTCAAGCAAGCCAACCGTGCTGACGCCAAATGAACTGGCCAGCAGTGTGCTGACCGTTCCCTTGAGCAACAGCGACTGGCAACTGCGCGGCTTGTTCGATCGCCAACACGTGCTCGAAGACCTGTTGCCGGCATTCATTGGCAAATGCCTGCTGGGCCTGGCGCTCTCTCTGCTGCCCTTCATTGCGCTTCTGAACATGCGTCGGCGTCAACGCCAATTGAATGAGGGCCGTCGCCGTTATCAAGACATTTTCGAAGGCACCGGCGTGGCCCTGTGCGTACTCGACGTGGCCGGGCTCAAGAGCTTTTACGAAAAGGCTCAACTACACAGGCGCGAACAATTGCAAACCTGGCTCGATTCCCCGGACAAACGCCGGCAACTGCTTCAGGAGTTGCGCATCACCGAGGTCAACCAGGTCGCCCTGCAACTGCTCAACGTCAAATCCTGCGATCAAGCCTGGAACCTGCTGATCGACGGCAACCCGCTGGACGGCACCGCCATTGGCAATCAAGTACTCGAAGCGGTGTTCAACCAACAAAAGCAGCTCGAACTCGAAATCAAACTGCAGGATGCCCAGGATCGCGATCAGCATTTGTGGCTGGTCCTGCGTCTGCCGGTCGATCAGGACGACTATAAAGCCGTGATCCTGAGTATCACTGACATCACCAGCCGCAAGCTGATCGAGCTGTCGCTGCTGGAGCGTGAAGGTTTCTGGTCCGACGTGGTGCGCACCGTGCCGGATCACCTGTACGTACAGGACGTGATCAGTCAGCGGATGATTTTCAGCAACCACCACCTGGGGCAGACCCTGGGTTACGACCGCACCGAACTGCATCAAATGGGTGAGTATTTCTGGGAAATCCTGCTGCACCCCGAAGACGCCGATGGCTACCATCGCTCACGCCAGATCCAGCGCCAGGGTGGTTTCAGCCAATTGATGCAGTGCCAACTGCGCTTCCGCCACCGTGATGGCAAATGGCGCAGGTTCGAGATTCGCGAACAGGCCCTGGCACGGGACAAGCACAATCAAGTCACGCGGATTATTGGTGTGGCCAAGGACATCACCGATCAGATCGAAGCCAGCGAGTCATTGCGCGACAGCGAACAGCGTTACCGGATGCTCGCCGAAAGCATCAGCGACGTGATTTTCTCGACGGACAGCAAGCTCTCGCTCAACTATGTCAGCCCTTCGGTGCAGGCAGTGCTCGGTTACGACGCGGGGTGGATCTTCCAGAACGGCTGGCAATCGATCATCGCCAACCCTCAACAACTGACCGGCGTCTTTGACCTGATGGACCGGGTCAGCAAAGCGCTGGATAAACCCGAGCAACTGGCGCTTTTGCGCAGCCAGGTGCAGACCCAATTGTTTCTGTTCGATTGCCTGCGGGCCGACGGCCGCAAGATCCCCATCGAACTGAGGGTGGTGCTGGTCTGGGACGAACACGGCGCATTCGAAGGCGTGCTCGGTGTCGGTCGCGACATCAGCCAGCAGCGTCGGGCCGAGAAAGACCTGCGCATGGCGGCCACGGTATTTGAGCACTCCACCTCGGCCATTCTGATCACCGACCCGGCCGGTTATATCGTTCAGGCCAACGACGCGTTCAGTCGCGTCAGCGGGTATGCCGTGGAGCAAGTGCTCGACGAGTTGCCGAACATGCTGACCGTCGACGAGCATCAGGATTCGCATCTGCGCTACGTGCTCAAGCAACTTCATCAGAACAGCACCTGGGAAGGCGAAGTCTGGCTCAAGCGTCGCAACGGCGAACACTACCCGGCCTGGGTCGGCATCACGGCCGTGCTCGACGATGAAGGTGATCTGGCCAGCTACGTGTGCTTCTTCAGCGACATCAGCGAACGCAAGGCCAGTGAACAGCGGATTCACCGCCTCGCCTACTACGACGCCCTGACCCATCTGCCCAATCGCACGCTGTTCCAGGACCGGCTGCACACCGCACTGCAATCGGCGGAACGGCAGAAGTCCTGGGTGGTGTTGATGTTCCTCGACCTGGACCGTTTCAAGCCGATCAACGACTCCCTCGGTCACGCCGCCGGCGACCGCATGCTCAAGGAAATGGCCACGCGCCTGCTCGGCTGCGTCGACGATGACGACACCGTGGCGCGTATGGGCGGGGATGAGTTCACTTTGTTGCTGCAACCGAAGGTCAATCGTGAAATCGCGCTGAACCGGGCGATTCATGTGGCGGAACAAATTCTCGCCAGCCTGGTGAAACCCTTTGTGCTGGAAGGCCGCGAGTTCTTCGTCACGGCCAGTATCGGGATCGCGCTGAGCCCGCAGGACGGCAACGAACTCAGTCAATTGATGAAGAACGCCGACACGGCGATGTACCACGCCAAGGAGCGCGGCAAGAACAACTTCCAGTTTTATCAGGCGGACATGAACGCCAGCGCTCTGGAGCGTCTGGAGCTGGAAAGCGACTTGCGCCACGCGCTGGAACAGAACGAATTCACGCTGTATTACCAACCGCAGTTCAGCGGCGATGGCAAACGATTGACCGGTGCCGAAGCCTTGCTGCGCTGGCGTCATCCGCGACGCGGTCTGGTGCCGCCGGGGGATTTCATTCCCGTGCTCGAAGAGCTCGGCCTGGTGGTGGATGTCGGCGATTGGGTGATCGGCGAAGCGTGCCGTCAGCTCAAGACCTGGCACCAGACGAACGTCCGTGTTCCGAAGGTTTCAGTAAACATCTCGGCTCGGCAGTTCTCCGACGGTCAGTTGGGCACGCGAATCGCCAACATCCTCAAGGAAACCGGCCTGCCGCCGGCGTGCCTGGAGCTGGAGCTGACCGAAAGTATCCTGATGCGTGAAGTCAGCGAGGCGATGCAGATTCTCGCCGGGTTGAAAAACCTCGGCCTGAGCATTGCGGTCGACGACTTTGGCACGGGTTATTCTTCGCTCAATTACCTTAAGCAATTCCCGATTGATGTCCTGAAAATCGACCGTACGTTTGTCGATGGCCTGCCGTCCGGCGAACAGGATGCGCAAATTGCCCGGGCGATCATCGCCATGGCTCACAGCCTGAACCTGGCGGTGATCGCCGAGGGCGTGGAAACCCAGGAGCAACTCGACTTCCTGCGTGAGCATGGGTGTGATGAGGTTCAGGGTTACCTGTTCGGCCGGCCGATGCCGCCTGCCCGGTTTGAGGCACAGTTCAGCAATGATGAGCTCTTCATGTTCGACTGATTGGAGCTAACAGCTCCGATCAGTCGAACATGAAGAAAGCTGCAAGTTCCAAGTGGCAAGCGACAAGCGACAAGCAAGAGCGAATCGGCTTTTACTTGTCGCTTGCGGCTTGTGGCTTGAAGCCCGCTTATCCACAACCTGATTGTGTTTCATATCCCTTCTAAAAGCGGTTGGGTTAGAATGCCCCCCTTTTCTGCCCCCGATCCTTGAGGACCGCCATGTTCAGCCGTGATTTGACTATTGCCAAGTACGACGCCGACCTTTTTGCCGCCATGGAGCAAGAAGCTCAGCGCCAGGAAGAACACATCGAGCTGATCGCTTCGGAAAACTACACCAGCCCAGCGGTGATGGAAGCTCAAGGCTCGGTACTGACCAACAAGTACGCCGAAGGCTACCCGGGCAAGCGCTACTACGGTGGCTGCGAGTTCGTTGACATCGTCGAGCAACTGGCCATCGACCGTGCCAAAGAACTGTTCGGCGCCGATTACGCCAACGTTCAGCCACACGCCGGTTCCCAAGCCAACAGCGCCGTTTACCTGGCCCTGCTGTCGGCTGGCGACACCATCCTGGGCATGAGCCTGGCCCACGGTGGTCACCTGACCCACGGTGCCAGCGTTTCGTCCTCCGGCAAGCTGTACAACGCCATCCAGTACGGCATCGACGCCAACGGCCTGATCGACTACGACGAAGTCGAGCGCCTGGCGGTTGAGCACAAGCCAAAAATGATCGTGGCTGGTTTCTCCGCCTACTCGCAGATTCTGGACTTCCCGCGTTTCCGCGAAATCGCCGACAAAGTGGGCGCTTACCTGTTCGTCGACATGGCCCACGTGGCCGGTCTGGTCGCCGCTGGCGTTTACCCGAACCCGGTACCATTCGCTGACGTCGTGACCACCACCACGCACAAGACCCTGCGCGGTCCACGTGGCGGCCTGATCCTGGCTCGCGCCAACGCCGACATCGAGAAGAAGCTGAACTCCGCCGTATTCCCGGGCGCCCAGGGTGGCCCACTGGAGCACGTGATTGCCGCCAAGGCGATCTGCTTCAAGGAAGCGCTGCAGCCTGAGTTCAAGGCCTACCAGCAACAAGTGGTGAAAAACGCCAAGGCCATGGCCGGCGTGTTCATCGAGCGCGGTTTCGACGTGGTCTCCGGTGGTACCGAGAACCACCTGTTCCTGCTGTCGCTGATCAAGCAGGAAATTTCCGGTAAAGACGCTGACGCCGCACTGGGCAAAGCGTTCATCACCGTGAACAAGAACTCCGTGCCAAACGACCCACGCTCCCCGTTCGTCACCTCCGGCCTGCGCTTCGGTACACCGGCTGTGACCACTCGCGGCTTCAAGGAAGCTGAGTGCAAGGAACTGGCCGGCTGGATCTGCGACATCCTGGCAGACCTGAACAACGAAGCGGTGATCGACGCCGTTCGTGAGAAGGTCAAGGCTATCTGCAAGAAGCTGCCGGTGTACGGCGCTTAATCAGCCCGCTAAACCGTAGCAATAAAAAAACCGGCCAGTGATGGCCGGTTTTTTAATGCCCGCGAAATGACCTCCACACCGGCATTTGATTCAGTTGGCCGCCACCCGCGCAAACCCTTCTCGAATCTTATCTTCCGGCAGATCATCGGCAATGAACACAATCACGCTTTCCCGCGCCTCGCCCTCTGCCCATTCTGTGTCCCAGTCGAAGCCGTACAACTTCAGTACACCCTGAAACACCATCCGACGCGGCTCTCCAAGGATGTTCAACACCCCTTTGTAGCGCAGCAATTGCTTGCCATGGTCTTCCAGCAGTTCGTTCATGAACTCGCTGAGTTTGTCGATATCCAGCGGCTTGTCGGTGCGCAGCACCAGGCTGGAGATGCGGTCGATGGACGGCGCTTTACTCACCGGACGCAAACTCACGCCACCACCCAGGTCGGCATTCAGGTTAAAACCACGCACGTCGAGCAATTCCGCCAGATCGATCTTGCCGTGATCCACCACGCGGATCGGTGCGCGTCGGTTGATGCGGGTCAGGCGCTCACTTAATGCGGTGAATGTCGCTTCGTCCACCAGATCGCGCTTGCTCACCAGCAAGCGGTCGGCGAAACCGATTTGTGCCTGGGCGATGGTTTGGGTCAGGTGAGTCTCGGCATGCGCCGCGTCTACCAGGGTGATGATGCCGTCGAGGATGTAACGCTCACGCAGTTCTTCGTCGATGAAGAAGGTTTGCGCCACCGGTGCCGGATCGGCCAGGCCAGTGCATTCGATGACCAGACGGTCGAAGGCGATGTCGCCGCTGTCCAGGCGTTCGAGCAACAGGTACAGCGCTTTGGTCAGATCGGTATGGATGGTGCAGCAGACGCAGCCGTTAGACAGCGTCATGACTTGTACCGGCTCATCGCCCAACAGCTGGGTATCGATACCGGCATCACTGAATTCGTTTTCGATCACGGCGATTTTCAGCCCGTGCTCGGCTTTGAGCAGGTGACGCAACAGCGTGGTCTTGCCGGCGCCGAGGAAGCCGCTGAGGATTGTTACCGGGATAGGGGGTAGCAAAAGAAGGTCTCCCATACACTGAAAAAACTGTAGGAGCCTGGCTTGCCAGCGATGGCGTCTTCAAGATCGCTATCGCCGGCAAGCCGTGCTCCTACAGTGGTGTGTTACCTAAGCCTCGTGCTTCAACAACACTTCGGCCCACCCTTGCCACCGTAACGCGCGTCCTGACGTTCGCGGAAGAACATTTCGTAGCTCATCACCGGTTTGTCCGGGTGTTTGGTTTGCATATGCTCGACGTAGGTGTCGTAGTCGGGCATGCCGACCATCAGGCGCGCCGCCTGACCGAGGTATTTACCGAGGCGACTCAGGTCATTGAACATGTTTGCAATCCTCGATTACGCGTCCGGCAAGGCCTGGAATGGCGATTCTTTATCCGTACGTTCTTTTTTACCCCAGGAGGCAATGCCGACCTTGAGTGCGTAGAACAGGATACTGAACACCACGAACAGGAACAGCACCGTCAGCGTTGCGTTGGTGTAGGCGTTGAAGATTACGTGCTGCATCTGTGTGATGTCCTTGGCCGGGGCGAGGATCTGACCATTGGCCAGCGCATCGCTGTATTTCCTGGCCAGCGACAGGAAGCCAATCGCCGGGTTGGCGTCGAACAGCTTGATGAAGCCTGCAGTAGTGGTGCAAATCAGCAGCCAGACCGCTGGTAGCATGGTCACCCAGACGTAGCGCTGGCGTTTCATTTTGATCAGCACAACGGTGCCGAGCATCAACGCGATACCGGCCAGCATCTGGTTGGAAATACCGAACAGCGGCCACAAGGTGTTGATACCGCCCAATGGATCGATCACGCCCTGGTAGAGCAACCAGCCCCACATTGCTACGCAACCGGCAGTGGCGATCAGGTTGGCGGTCCAGGACTCGGTGCGTTTCAGCGCCGGCACGAAGGTGCCGAGCAAGTCCTGGAGCATGAAACGACCGGCACGGGTGCCGGCGTCGACAGCGGTCAGGATGAACAGCGCTTCGAACAGGATCGCGAAGTGATACCAGAACGCCATGGTGTTTTCACCCGGCAGGACACTGTGCAGGATCTGCGCAATACCGACCGCCAGGGTCGGCGCACCACCGGCACGGGCCAGGATGGTGGTTTCGCCGATGTCATGGGCCACCGCTTGCAGGGCTTCCGGGGTAATGGCAAAGCCCCAGTTGCTAACCGCTTGCGCCACTGCCACCACATCACCGCCAACCACGGCTGGCGGGCTGTTCATCGCGAAGTACACGCCCGGTTCGATCACCGAGGCGGCAACTATGGCCATGATGGCGACGAACGATTCCATCAGCATGCCGCCGTAACCGATGTAACGGGCGTTGGTTTCGTTATCCAGCAGCTTCGGCGTGGTACCGGAGGAGATCAGCGCGTGAAAACCCGAGACCGCGCCACAGGCGATGGTGATGAACAGGAACGGGAACAGACCGCCCTTCCACACAGGCCCCGTACCATCGACAAACTGGGTCAACGCTGGCATTTTCAACTCCGGCATGGTCACCAGAATACCGATCGCCAAGGCGACGATGGTGCCGATTTTCAGGAACGTTGACAGATAATCGCGCGGAGCCAGAATCAGCCACACCGGCAGAACCGCCGCGACAAAACCGTAACCGACCAGCATCCAGGTAATCTGAATCCCGGTGAAGCTGAACGCCTTGGCCCAGACCGGATCAGCAGCAATCTGCCCACCGAGCCAGATCGACCCCAGCAGCAGCAGCACGCCGACCACGGAGATCTCACCAATGCGGCCCGGGCGGATATAGCGCATGTAGATGCCCATGAACATCGCAATCGGAATGGTCGCCATGACCGTGAAAATACCCCACGGACTTTCGGCCAGGGCCTTGACCACGATCAGCGCCAGCACCGCAAGGATGATGACCATGATCAGGAAGCAGCCAAACAGCGCGATGGTGCCGGGAATGCGGCCCATTTCTTCACGGACCATGTCGCCCAGGGACCTGCCATTACGGCGGGTCGACATGAACAACACCATAAAGTCCTGAACGGCACCCGCCAGCACGACACCGGCGATCAGCCAGAGCGTACCGGGCAGGTAACCCATCTGCGCCGCCAATACCGGACCGACCAGAGGCCCTGCGCCGGCGATGGCCGCGAAGTGGTGACCGAAAAGAATGTGTTTGTTGGTCGGAACATAGTCCAGACCGTCATTATTGAGCACTGCGGGGGTGGCCCGTCGCGGGTCGAGTTGCATTACATTGTTAGCGATAAACAGACTGTAGTAGCGATACGCAACCAGATAAATGGCCACCGCAGCGACCACAATCCACAAGGCGTTGATCGCCTCACCTCGGCGCAATGCCACTACACCCAGGGCGCACGCACCGACGATTGCCAGCAGAAGCCAGGGTAAGTGGCGTAGCAGGCTATTATTATTTTTCATTTTATGATTCCAGCCAGAGTGGACAAGAAAGACAGCCACCCCGAGTTTAGCTCGCCTGACGGCAAAGGCCATACCCCGATATGGGTCTAGACACCCGTCTGCGCTGGCAGACCTTGATAATGCGGGTCTATAGTCAGCGTACCTTTTCGAGGATCGCGCCATGATTGCGCACGCAGCTGACCGCCGTCGCTTCAAACGTATCGCGTTCGATGCCAGAACCGAGCTGAGTCAGGGGGAGTACATCTGGCCAGTGAAGTTGATCGACCTGTCACTCAAGGGCCTGCTGATCGAGAAGCCAGAGCCGTGGATGGGTAATGGAGAGTGGCATTTCCTCGTCGATATTCATCTCACCGATGACGTTGCCATCAAAATGGATGTGCAACTGACCCACGAAGATCATGGCCAACTCGGCTTCGTCTGCAAACACATCAGCCTGGAATCCATCGAGCGCCTGCGGCGGTTGATCGAACTCAACCTGGGGGATCCAGAGGAACTGGAACGCGAACTCGGCGCCCTGATCGAAGTTTGAAGCGACCACAAATCCACTAATGAAATGGCTACCCCCGCTGCCCCCTGTGATCGCCCACTAAGCTTTCACAGGGGGCCTACCGGAGACCGTTGCCATGAACAAAGTA
>NZ_JAVDUA010000058.1:0-11377 GCF_031456105.1 Pseudomonas sp. BE134
TTTAACAACTTCAACCACTTGCGCTTTCGATCTCTCGTCAGCGGGAGGCGAATTCTACAGCGTTACACGCTGCTGTCAACACCTCTTTTTCAACTCCTTTTCGCGCTTCGATAAACTGAAGCAACCCGCTGCCGAAAACTGCTTAACTCTTTGTTTACCAAGGAGTTTTCCGTTTCGACTGCGCCGGAAGTGGGGCGAATTATAGACATCCAGAATCTGCCGTCAACCTTTAATTTCACAATAGTGTCATATAGGCCAAAAAAGCCCACAAACACGAAGGCCGGCCCCAAGGGGCCGGCCTTCTTCCCTTCTACTTACAAGCTAGGGAATGCGAATTGCGACGCCTCATGGCTCGCACGTTGTGGCCAGCGTTGGGTGATGGCTTTACGGCGAGTGTAGAAACGCACACCGTCCGGGCCATACGCATGCAGGTCGCCGAACAGCGAACGCTTCCAGCCACCGAAGCTGTGATAAGCCACCGGCACCGGCAGCGGCACGTTAACGCCGACCATGCCCACTTCGATTTCATCGCAGAACAACCGCGCAGCTTCACCATCACGGGTAAAGATGCAGGTACCGTTACCATATTCGTGATCGTTGATCAGTTGCATTGCCTCTTCCAGGCTGTTCACCCGAACGATGCACAACACCGGCCCGAAGATTTCTTCTTTATAGATACGCATCTCTGGTGTGACGTTATCGAACAGGCAGCCACCCAGGAAGAAACCTTCCTCATGACCAGCCACACTCAAACCACGACCGTCGACCACCAGGGTCGCACCGGAAGAAACGCCGTCTTCTACGTACCCGCTGACCTTGTCGCGCGCCTGACCGGTGACCAGAGGCCCCATGTCCAGACCACAGGTAGTGCCCGCTCCGATTTTCAGCGCCTTGATCTGCGGCACCAGTTTTTCCACCAGCGCATCCGCCACCTGGTCACCGACGCACACCGCCACCGAGATCGCCATGCAGCGTTCACCGCAAGAACCGTACGCCGCGCCCATCAGTGCGCTGACCGCATTATCCAGATCCGCATCCGGCATCAGCACCGCATGGTTCTTCGCGCCGCCCAATGCCTGAACGCGTTTGCCGCGCTTGGTGCCTTCGGCGTAGATGTATTCGGCAATCGGTGTCGAACCCACAAAACTCAGCGCTTTGACTTCCGGCGCTTCGATCAGCGCATCCACCGCAGCCTTGTCACCGTGCACAACGTTCAGCACGCCTTTAGGCAAGCCGGCTTCCAGCAACAGCTGAGCGATCAGCAGCGTGGAACTTGGATCACGCTCCGACGGTTTGAGGATAAAGCAGTTACCGCAAACGATCGCCAGCGGATACATCCACAGCGGCACCATCGCCGGGAAGTTGAACGGGGTGATGCCGGCCACCACGCCCAATGGCTGGAAGTCCGACCAGGCATCAATGTTCGGGCCGACGTTACGGCTGTATTCGCCCTTGAGGATTTCCGGCGCTGCGCAGGCAAACTCGACGTTCTCGATACCGCGCTTCAATTCGCCCGCCGCATCTTCCAGGGTCTTGCCGTGCTCTTCGCTGATCAACTGCGCGATACGTGCTTCGTTCTGTTCCAGCAATTGCTTGAAGCGGAACATCACTTGAGCACGTTTGGCCGCCGGCGTGTTACGCCAGGCCGGAAAGGCTGCCTTGGCCGAGTCGATGGCTTTCTGAATGGTTTCGCGGCTGGCCAATGGCAGCTTGTGGATCGCTTGGCCGGTAGACGGGTTGAACACGTCGGCCGTACGACCGTCTTCGGTCACCAGTTCGCCATTGATCAAATGCGGGATAAGGCTCATGTAGCGCTCCTGAAAAGTTGTCCACAGGCGCCCCACAAAAGGGCGCCTCTATATAGAAGAGAAAATCAGTCGATCTTGTTCAGCACTTCGCCGACCGCGTCGAACAGACGATCAAGGTCTTGCGGCTTGCTGTTGAAAGTTGGGCCGAACTGCAAGGTGTCGCCGCCGAAGCGCACGTAGAACCCGGCTTTCCACAACGCCATGCCCGCTTCGAACGGACGCACGATCGCGTCGCCATCACGTGGCGCGATCTGGATCGCACCGGCCAAACCATAGTTACGAATGTCGATGATGTTCTTCGAACCTTTCAGACCGTGCAGCGCATTTTCGAAATGCGGCGCCACTTCGGCCACGCTCTGCACCAGGTTTTCCTTTTGCAGCAGGTCGAGTGCCGCCAGGCCAGCGGCGCACGCCACCGGGTGCGCGGAGTAGGTGTAGCCGTGGGGGAATTCCACTGCGTACTCAGGCGTCGCCTGGTTCATGAAGGTCTGGTAAATCTCGGAACTGGCAATCACGGCGCCCATAGGGATCGCGCCGTTTGTGACTTGCTTGGCGACGCACATCAGGTCCGGGGTCACGCCGAAACTGTCGGCACCGAACATCGAGCCGGTACGGCCGAAACCGGTAATCACTTCATCGAACACCAGCAGGATGTTGTGCTGATCGCAGATCTCGCGCAGACGCTTGAGATAGCCCTTTGGCGGAACCAGCACGCCAGCGGAACCGGCCAGCGGCTCAACGAATACGGCGGCGATGTTCGATGCATCGTGCAGTTCGATCAACTTCAGCAGCTCGTCAGCCAGGGCGATTCCGCCCAACTCCGGCATGCCACGGGAATAGGCATTGCTCGCCAGCAGTGTGTGCGGCAGGTGATCAACGTCCATCATCGCCTGACCGAACATTTTGCGGTTTCCGTTCACACCGCCGAGGCTGGTGCCGGCGATGTTCACACCGTGGTAACCACGGGCGCGGCCGATCATTTTGGTCTTGGTCGCCTGGCCTTTCAGACGCCAGTAAGCGCGGACCATTTTCACGGCTGTGTCAGCGCACTCGGAACCGGAGTCGGTAAAGAACACGTGGTTCAGATTGCCCGGGGTCAGGTCGGTGATTTTCTCAGCCAACTGAAACGAAAGTGGATGACCGTACTGGAAGCCTGGCGAGTAATCGAGGGTGCCCAGTTGTTTCGATACCGCTTCCTGGATTTCCTTGCGAGTGTGCCCGGCGCCGCAGGTCCACAGACCGGACAGCGAGTCATAAACTTTGCGGCCCTTGTCATCGATCAGCCAGCTGCCTTCGGCGCCCACGATCAAACGCGGATCGCGCTGGAAGTTACGGTTGGCGGTATAAGGCATCCAGTGAGCATCAAGCTTGAGCTGGCTGGCCAGGGAAGACGGGGCGTTTTCAGGCAAGTTCATCGGGCAAAACCTCGCAGAGCAATAAGCGGCATAGAGATCAAAAGCGTTCTTGCAGCTAAATTGCCACGGGGATAAAGTCGGTGAAATCCAACTTTTCTAACGTTCATTCAGGCTACCACTAAACTATGAGCACGCGTCGTCCCGATCCACTGGCGCAAGTCAGTGACTTTGATATCCGCTTGCTGCGGATCTTTCGCAGCGTGGTCGAGTGCGGCGGCTTCTCTGCGGCTGAAAGTGTGTTGGGGATCGGTCGCTCGGCCATCAGCCAGCAAATGAGCGATCTGGAACAGCGCCTCGGCCTGCGTTTGTGCCAACGCGGTCGCGCCGGTTTTTCCCTGACCGAAGAAGGTCGCGAGGTGTACCAATCGGCCTTGCAGCTATTAAGTGCGCTGGAAAGTTTTCGCACCGAGGTCAACGGCCTGCATCAACACTTGCGTGGCGAATTGACCATTGGCCTGACCGACAACCTGGTCACCCTCCCCCACATGCGCATCACCCACGCCTTGGCTCAACTGAAGGAACGCGGCCCGGATGTGCAGATTCAGATTCGCATGATCGCGCCGAATGAAGTGGAACAAGGCGTGCTCGATGGCCGCTTGCATGTCGGTGTCGTGCCGCAGGCCAGCGCGTTGTCGGGGCTGGAATATCAGCCGCTCTACAGTGAACGTTCACTGCTGTACTGCGCGGTTGGCCATCCACTGTTCTATGTCGATGACAAACAACTCGACGATGAACGGCTCAACAGCCAGGACGCAATTGCGCCGACCTTCCGATTGCCAGCGGACATCCAGGCCCATTACCAGGCGCTCAACTGCACCGCCAGCGCTTCGGACCGTGAAGGCATGGCGTTCCTGATCCTGACCGGTCGGTACATCGGTTACCTGCCAGACCACTACGCCAGCCTTTGGGTGCAACAAGGTCGATTGCGAGCGCTGAAACCCACCGCGCGTTTCTACGACCTGAGCCTCGCATCGGTCACCCGCAAGGGTCGTCGCCCCCATTTGGTGCTGGAAAGCTTTCTCGAGAGCCTGGCCGCCACACGCTAGAACCCCACGAAAGCCGCATAAACAAAGGACCTCGGACTGTATAAAAGAAAATAAGCTGAGCACTTGGACAGCTTTTTGCAAAGCAGGATGAACTTGCCCGTCAGCCCTGCTTACAAAAAAGAAGACCTACGCCCATGCAGCCAGAAACCTCAAACCCCAGCGATTTGATCTACGGCCTCAACGACCGCCCGAAACCGCTCGCCGCGTTACTCGCCGCCCTGCAACACGTGCTCGCCAGTTTCGTCGGCATCATCACCCCGCCACTGGTGATCGGCTCCGCCCTCGGCTTGACCGCGCATTTGCCTTACCTGATCAGCATGGCGTTGATGGTGTCCGGTGTCGGTACCTTTATTCAGGCGCGCCGGCCGTACGGCATCGGTGCCGGGATGATTTGCCTGCAAGGCACCAGTTTTGCGTTTTTGGGCGCGGTGCTGTCGGCTGGCTTCCTGGTGAAGCAACGAGGCGGCAGCCCGGAAGACATTTTGGCGATGATCTTCGGTGTGTGCTTTTTCGGCGCCTTGGTGCAGATCGTCCTGAGCCGCTTCATCGGCCAACTGCGCAGAGTGATCACGCCGCTGGTTACGGGGATTGTCATAACATTGATCGGCATCAGTCTGATCAAAGTTGGCATCACCGACCTTGGCGGTGGCTTCAACGCCGCAGATTTCGGGGCGCCGGGCAATCTGGCGCTGGGGCTGTTCGTGCTGTTGACGATCATTCTGCTTAACCGTTCAAACACACCGTGGATTCGTCTCTCGGCCATCGTCATCGGATTGGTGCTGGGCAGCGTCGCGGCGTATATCAGTGGAAAACTCATCCCGCAACCGTTGCCTGATTTGCCACTGGTCAGTCTTCCGATCCCGTTCAGGTACGGATTCAGCTTCGACTGGACGGCTTTCCTGCCCGTTGCGCTGATTTATCTGATCAGCACTATCGAAACAGTCGGCGACCTGACCGCCAACTGCATGCTCGCCCGTCAACCGATTAGCGGCCCCTCCTATATCAAGCGTCTCAAGGGCGGTGTACTCGGTGACGGCATTAGTTGCCTGATCGCCGCCACCTTCAGCGCATTCCCCAACACCACGTTTGCGCAGAACAACGGCGTGATTCAACTGACCGGCGTCGCCAGCCGTTTCGTTGGCTTATACATCGGCGTCGTGCTGTTTTGCCTCGGGCTGTTTCCGTTGATTGGCGCAATGCTGCAGCAAACTCCGAAACCGGTGCTTGGCGGTGCAACGCTGGTGATGTTCGGCAGTGTCGCGGCGGCTGGCGTGCGCATTCTTGCGCAAGCACCGCTGGACCGTCGCAGCATGTTGATCATCGCCACCTCGTTCGGTGTCGGGCTGGGAATCGCGGCGCAGCCGAACCTCTTACATCTGCTGCCTGAACTGGTGCAGAACCTGTTCGATTCAGCGATCACCAGCGGCGGCTTGACGGCATTGCTGATGTGCTTGTTGCTGCCAGAGTCGAAGGCTGATGTGCAGAGCGTCAACCGCGCTCAAGAAAGTGCCCCGGTCGAGCAGGCTTAAGGGTTTTATCGCACCGGGACTTGTCTGGAACCCGTGGGTGCGTTATCAACGCACTTGGTAGCGCCCCCCACCCGACTGGAATTGCCTATGACCTTTGAAGTCCCTGCTCATGGCGGAAAACCTGCCAGCCGCATTCGTCAGAAGAACGAAGAGACCATCATCAAAGCCGCCGAAGACGAGTTCGCCCGTCACGGGTTCAAAGGCACCAGCATGAACACCATCGCCCAGAATGCCGGGTTGCCCAAGGCGAACCTGCATTACTACTTCACCAACAAACTCGGTTTGTACGTGGCGGTGTTGAGCAACATCATCGAATTGTGGGACAGCACCTTCAACACCCTGACCGCCGAGGATGACCCGGCCGAGGCATTGACCCGTTATATCCGCGCCAAAATGGAATTCTCACGGCGCCAGCCACAAGCCTCGCGGATCTTCGCCATGGAAGTGATCAGCGGCGGCGAATGCCTGACCGAATATTTCAACCAGGACTATCGCGCCTGGTTCCAGGGGCGGGCAGCCGTGTTTCAGGCGTGGATCGATGCTGGAAAGATGGACCCGGTGGACCCGGTTCACCTGATTTTCCTGTTGTGGGGCAGCACTCAGCATTACGCCGACTTCGCGACCCAGATCTGCCGAGTCAGCGGACGCACCAAGCTGACCAAGCAGGATATGGAAGAAGCCGGCAACAACCTGATCCGCATCATCCTCAAGGGCTGCGGCCTGAACCCTGCCATTTAAGACACTTATGCCTTTTACCCTCAGCGATTTTTGCGAGTACCGCGAAGAGATTCGCAAAAGCCGCTTCATCACCTTCGCCGCGCCGATATCCAGCCCGGCAGACGCCCAAGCTTTCTTCGAACAGCACAGCGATCTCAATGCTTCGCACAACTGCTGGGCGTGGAAACTCGGTGATCAGTACCGCAGCAACGACGATGGCGAGCCCGGCGGTACTGCTGGCCGGCCGATTCTGGCGGCGATCGAAGCGCAGGATTGCGACCAGGTCGCGGTGCTGGTGATTCGTTGGTACGGCGGTATTCAATTGGGCACCGGTGGCCTCGCCCGGGCCTATGGCGGCGGCGCCAACAAGTGCCTGCAAACGGCGCCGAAGGTGGAGCTGATCAGTCGAGTGCCTGTCAGCTGCGCCTGTGCTTTCAGTGAATTGGCGCTGGTGAAACTTCGCGTCGCGGAACTGGGCGGTTTGGTCGTGGAAGAAACGTTCACCGCCAATGGCGTCGAATTGCAATTAGCGGTTGGACAAACGCAGATCCGTACCCTGCAAACGCAGCTGGCGGACTTGAGTCGCGGACGCATTGTGTTGCAGCACTGAGCGCACCAACAACGCTCACGCTTATTCCGCCGTGGTTGGAAATTTGCCCACATCTACTGTGCACCCGGCTGTGTATAACCTGAGCACAGGTGCCTGCAACCCTTCTGCCATGCGGGTTTGCGGACTTTGTTCATTTTTCGTCCAATCTGCCATCACTCCCACTAAATCCACGTAAAAACAAATAGTTAGCTCGGGTTAGCACCTTTAGAAGATAGCCGCTCAGTGCTTATGCCCGACCCTTGAGCTTGCGCACAAATACTGTGGAGCAACCTGTGGATAACCCGTTCATGGCTATCGCGACCCCATAGCTGGCATGGCTTGCGAACTACTGATCATTTTTCAACCAAATGCGCACGGGCAAAATCAGAGCCTGGTCAACAGCATCGCCCTCAAGTGGTGCCTGATTCGCAGTGGATGGGGCGCACCCATTGTCCTCTGGGACAGCACCTATTCGGATTAGCAGCTTTCCTGACTAAGTGGCCAGGAAATTGCTTTATCCAGGCATCACGTCCCTCGACCCGAGTCCGTCATGCCCAACCCCGTGCCGTCCCCCGATCAAACGCCTCGCCTGCAGTTGCGCAAGATCAGTAAACGCTACCCCGGATGCCTGGCCAACGATGCCATTGACCTGAACATTGCACCTGGCGAAATCCACGCCCTGCTCGGGGAAAACGGTGCTGGTAAAAGTACGCTGATGAAGATCATTTACGGCGTCACCCACGCCGATTCCGGGGAGATGATCTGGCAAGGACAACGCGTAACCATGCGCAACCCGGCCCAGGCTCGAGGTCTTGGGATCGGTATGGTGTTCCAGCATTTTTCGCTGTTCGAAACATTGAGCGTGGCGCAGAACATTGCCCTGGCCATGGGCGCGGCAGCCGGCACACCGAAACAGCTGGAACCGAAGATTCGTGAAGTGTCCCGACGCTATGGCATGGCGCTGGAACCGGAGCGACTTGTCCACAGCCTGTCGATTGGCGAGCGGCAACGGGTGGAAATCGTTCGTTGCCTGATGCAAGACATCCGCCTGTTGATTCTTGATGAACCCACTTCGGTGCTAACCCCGCAAGAGGCCGATGAACTGTTTGTCACCTTGCGCCGACTCGCGGCCGAGGGCTGCAGCATTTTGTTTATCAGCCACAAGCTCGGTGAAGTCCGGGCACTGTGCCACAGCGCCACCGTGTTGCGCGGCGGGCGAGTGGCCGGGCATTGCCTGCCGGCCGAATGCTCGGACCGGCAACTGGCGCGGCTGATGGTCGGTGAAGCGGCCGAGGCGATTACGGACTATCCGAAGGTGGTGGGCGGCGCTGCGTTTCTTACTGTCAACCGATTGTCCTGGCCCAATCCTGATCCGTTCGGCTGCTCGCTGAAGGACGTCGACCTAGAGGTGCGCGGTGGCGAAATCGTCGGCATCGCCGGGGTCGCGGGTAACGGCCAGGATGAATTGCTCGCACTATTGAGCGGCGAAGAACGACTGACCCGCAACGACGGCGCGACGATCAGTTTCGGAGGGCAACCGGTCGCTCATCTGCGCCCTGACTCGCGTCGTAATCTCGGCCTGGCCTTCGTTCCCGCTGAACGCCTGGGTCACGGTGCGGTGCCGGATTTGAGTCTGGCGGACAACGCGCTGCTCACCGCCTTTCAACAAGGGCTGGTCAGCAACGGATTGATTCAGCGCCGCAAGGTCGAAGCGTTGGCCGACGAGATCATCCGTCGCTTTGGGGTCAAGACGCCCGATGCTCAAACAGCGGCGCGCAGTCTGTCCGGCGGCAACCTGCAGAAATTCATCCTCGGCCGGGAAATCCTCCAGCAACCCAAATTGCTGATCGCCGCGCACCCGACCTGGGGCGTGGACGTCGGGGCCGCCGCGACCATTCACCGCGCGCTGATTGCCTTGCGCGATGCCGGCGCGGCGATCCTGGTGATCTCCGAAGACCTCGAAGAATTGTTCCAGATCAGCGACCGACTCGGTGCCTTGTGCAGCGGTCGGTTGTCGCCACTCAGAGCCACCGTCGACACGCGCCTGATCGACGTCGGCGGCTGGATGGCCGGCCAGTTCGACGCCCCTCAATCACTCGCCCCCGCAACGGTTTAACGGAGTTTCACATGCTGCTTTCTCTCGAACCCCGTGGCCAGCAATCGCGCCTGATGCTGTGGTGTTCGCCGCTGCTGGCGGCGGCGCTGACGCTGGGCTGTGGCTCATTGCTGTTTATCGCATTGGGCCACGATCCATTGCTCACCTTGCACACCTTGTTGATCGCACCGGTCAGCGACTTGTATGGCTTCTCGGAATTGTTGGTCAAAGCGTTGCCGATCTTGCTCTGCGCGCTGGGGCTGGCGGTGGCGTATCAGGCGCGGATCTGGAACATCGGTGCCGAAGGTCAATTGTTGCTCGGTGCGCTGGCCGGCAGTGCCTTGGCCGTGAACATCATCGACCTGCAAAGTCGCTGGGCCCTGGTGTTGGTCCTGCTGGTTGGCACTCTGGCCGGTGCAGCGTGGGCCGGCCTGACGGCTTGGTTGCGCACCCGGTTCAATGCCAACGAAATCCTCACCAGCATCATGCTCAATTACATCGCCCTGAACCTGCTGCTGTTCTGTGTCCATGGGCCGCTGAAGGATCCCGCCGGGTTCAATTTTCCGGAGTCGGCGATGTTCAGTGATTTCAGCCGTTTGCCGTTATTGATGGAAGACGGTCGGGTTCATGCCGGGGTGTATTTCGCCTTGCTGGCGTTGGTCGCTGTCTGGGTGTTGCTGCAAAAAAGCTTTGTCGGTTTTCAGATCAAAGTGTTGGGGCTGGACAAGCGTGCGGCGGGTTTCGTGGGCTTTCGCGAGAAACGATTGATCTGGCTGGCGCTGTTGATCAGCGGCGGTTTGGCGGGCCTGGCCGGCGTGTGCGAGGTGACCGGCCCTATCGGCCAGTTAGTGCCGCAGGTCTCGCCCGGCTACGGCTATGCGGCGATCACCGTGGCGTTTCTCGGACGACTCAACCCCATCGGCATTCTGTTTTCCAGCCTGTTGATGGCGCTGTTGTACATCGGTGGCGAGAGCGCGCAGATGAGCATGAACCTGCCACAAGCCATCACTCAATTGTTCCAGGGAATGATGCTGTTTTTCCTGCTGGCCAGCGACGTGCTGATTCTCTACCGACCACGTTTGAGCGTGCGCTGGGCTCGCCGCGCGCCAGCCACCGAACCTGCAGGAGCGCTGTGATGGATATCGATCTGCTGAGCAATATTTTCTACGCCATGGTCCGCTGCGGTACGCCGTTGTTGTTGGTGGCGCTGGGTGAATTGATCTGCGAAAAGAGCGGCGTGCTCAACCTGGGACAGGAAGGGATGATGCTGTTTGGCGCGGTGATCGGTTTTATCGTCGCGCTGAACAGCGGCAACCTGTGGCTCGGCGTGCTGTTGGCGATGCTCGCCGGGATGTTGTTGTCATCACTGTTTGCCGTGGTGGCGCTGGTGTTCAATGCCAACCAAGTGGCCACCGGGTTGGCGCTGACGATCTTTGGCGTGGGCCTGTCGACGTTTATCGGTGCCGCATGGGTGGGTAAACCATTGGCCGGTTTTGAACCGGTGGCGATTCCTTACTTGAGCGAGATCCCGCTGATCGGGCGGATGCTGTTTGCCCAGGATTTGTTGGTGTATCTGTCATTCGTGCTGTTTGCGCTGGTGGCCTGGGTGATTGTGAAAAGCCGTGTCGGGCTGATCATTCAAGCTGTTGGGGAAAACCCGGATGCCGCCAGTGCGATGGGCTTGCCGGTATTGGGCGTGCGCGCACTGGCGGTACTGTTTGGCGGAGCGATGGCCGGGTTGGCCGGCGCGTACCTGTCCCTGGCGTACACGCCGATGTGGGCCGAAAATATGAGCGCCGGGCGCGGCTGGATTGCCTTGGCGCTGGTGGTGTTTGCCAGTTGGCGAGTGTGGCGTTTGCTGCTGGGCGCGTATCTGTTCGGGCTCGCCAGCATCCTGCATCTGGTGGCGCAGGGGTTGGGGCTGGCGATTCCATCGAGTCTGCTGGCGATGCTGCCGTACGTCGCGACGATTGTGGTGTTGGTGCTGCTGTCGCGAGATGCGGTGCGGACGCGGTTGTATGCGCCGGTGTCGTTGGGGCAGCCGTGGCAGAGCGGGCATTAGCGGTCGCCTGCACCGGCCTCAGAGGGTGTACTGAATTCTGTGTAAACGGCGTTGCTGTTAATCCTGCAAAAGCCTGTCTTCGAACTGGATACTGAACCTGTTCAAGGCCCCCGCCC
>NZ_JAVDUA010000059.1:0-3917 GCF_031456105.1 Pseudomonas sp. BE134
ACAAAGAAAATGCCCCGTATCTTTCGATTACGGGGCATTTTCTTAAACCGCGATGCAGATTGCTAGGTTTTCACACAGTCTGCGAAGCGGGTTTTTGTCGATCAGCTCACAAATCAATCAGAGCTCGGAGAAGCACTCTTCGATGATCGCCAGACCTTGGTCCAGTTGCTCGTCCGGCGAAGTCAGCGGTACCAGGACGCGCAGAACGTTGCCGTAAGTGCCGCAGGACAGCAGGATCAAGCCCTTGTCGCGAGCCTTGGCCACCACCGACGCTACCGCTGCAGCGTTTGGCTTGTGGCTGTCGCCGTTTTCAAACAGCTCAACAGCAATCATCGCGCCCAGAGCACGGACTTCGCCAATCACCGGGTACTTGGCCTGGATAGCCTTGAGGCCAGTGACCAGACGCTCGCCGACGGCTTTGCAGCGGTCCAGCAGATGCTCTTCTTCGAACACTTCCATCACGGCCAGGGCCGCGGCGCAAGCGATCGGGCTACCGGCGTAAGTACCGCCCAGGCCGCCTGGAGCGATGGCGTCCATGTATTCGGCCTTGCCGCACACACCGGCCAACGGGAAGCCGCCGGCGATGGATTTGGCGAAGGTGGTCAGGTCAGCGGACACGCCCATCTGTTCCATGGCGAAGAAAGTGCCGGTACGGCCAGCACCGGTTTGCACTTCGTCAGCGATCAACAGAATGCCGTGCTGGTCGCACAGCGCGCGCAGTCGCTTCATGAACTCTTTAGGCGCGACGTAGAAACCGCCTTCGCCCTGAACCGGCTCGATGATGATGGCAGCGATGTCACGCGGTTCAGCGTCGTTCTTGAAGACGCGTTCGATGCTGGCGATCGAATCATCGACGCTCACACCGTGCAGCTCGTTCGGGTACAGCGCGCGGAACACGCCGCCTGGCATCAGGCCCATGCCGGCCGAGTAAGGCACGACTTTACCGGTCAGGCCCAGAGTCATCATGGTGCGACCGTGGTAAGCGCCGGTGAACGCGATCACGCCGGCGCGGCCAGTGGCGGCACGAGCGATTTTCACGGCGTTTTCTACCGCTTCGGAACCGGTGGTGACCAACAGGGTTTTCTTGGCGAAATCACCTGGCACCTTGGCGTTGATTTTTTCGCACAGTTCTACGTACGGTTCGTAGGCCAGCACCTGGAAGCAAGTGTGAGTCAGCTTGTTCAGTTGCTCGGTCACGGCGGCGATGATTTTCGGGTGCACGTGCCCGGTATTCAGCACGGCGATACCGCCGGCGAAGTCGATGAACTCGCGACCTTCAACGTCGGTCACGGTGGCGTTCTTCGCGGACTCGGCGAAGATCGGGTGAATCTGGCCAACACCGCGTGGTACAGCGGCTTCGCGGCGTTTCATCAGGGATGCGTTAGTCTTGCTCATAAAGTCCTCATTCACCGCTCATCGGGCGGCGTGGTTCAAGGAAAATGCAGCGGGGAGGCAACTACGGCAGCATGCGATGATCGACTGCCACAGCTTTCCCAGCCACAGAGAAAATTCCGTTTGTTGCACGCAAAGGGACAGCGCTCTCGTGCCCTTTGCGTTTGAAGCAATGCCTTGCTGGGCTCTTGTCTTGCGAGCTTAGATACCCAGGCAGAGGTATTTGATTTCCAGATAATCTTCGATGCCGTACTTGGAACCTTCACGACCCAGGCCCGAGGCCTTGATGCCGCCGAATGGCGCGACTTCGTTGGAGATCAACCCGGTGTTGACGCCGACCATGCCGTATTCCAGGGCTTCAGCCACACGGAACACACGACCCAGGTCACGAGCATAGAAATACGAGGCCAGACCGAACTCGGTGTCGTTGGACATCGCGATCACTTCGGCTTCGTCTTTGAAGCGGAACAGCGGCGCCAATGGACCGAAAGTTTCTTCCTTGGCCACGGCAGCGTTCTTCGGCACGTTGGTCAGAATGGTCGGCTCAAAGAAATTACCTTCCATGACCTTGCCACCCGCCAGAACGGTTGCACCTTTGCTGATCGCGTCAGCAATGTGCTCTTGAACCTTGGCCACGGCTTTTTCGTCGATCAGCGGACCCGTGGTGGTGCCCTCTTCCAGACCGTTACCGATCTTGAGCTTGGCCACGGCCGCTTTCAGCTTCTCGGCAAACGCGTCGTAGACCGAATCCTGAATGTACAGACGGTTGGCGCAGACGCAGGTCTGGCCGTTGTTGCGGTACTTGGAAATGATCGCGCCTTCGACGGCCTTATCCAGATCCGCGTCGTCGAACACGATGAACGGTGCATTGCCGCCCAGTTCCAGGGAAACTTTCTTGATGTCCTTGGCACATTCCGCCATCAGCTGACGACCAATTTCGGTCGAGCCAGTGAAGGACAACTTGCGAACGATCGGGTTGCTGGTCAGTTCGCTACCGATGTCGCCGGCGCTGCCGGAAACAACGCTGAACACACCAGTAGGAATACCGGCACGCTGAGCCAGTTCAGCCAGCGCAAATGCCGAGAACGGCGTTTGCGAAGCAGGCTTGAGCACCATGGTGCAACCGGCAGCCAGCGCCGGGCCGGCTTTACGGGTGATCATCGCAGCCGGGAAGTTCCACGGGGTAATCGCAGCGGTCACGCCGATTGGCTGCTTGATCACGATCAGGCGCTTGTCTGGCTGGTGGCCCGGAATCACGTCACCGTAGATGCGCTTGGCTTCTTCGGCGAACCATTCGATGAATGAAGCGGCGTAAACGATTTCGCCCTTGGCTTCGGCCAATGGCTTGCCCTGCTCGAGGGTCATCAGGCGAGCCAGGTCGTCCTGGTTTTCGATAATCAGCTCGAACCAACGACGCAGCTTGTTCGCGCGGTCCTTGGCGGTCAGTGCACGCCAGGCCGGCAGCGCTTTGTCAGCGGCTTCGATCGCACGACGGGTTTCGGCAGCACCCATTTTCGGCACAGTGCCCAGAATTTCGCCCGTTGCCGGGTTGTTCACATTGATCGTCTGACCATTGTCCGCGTCGACCCACGCGCCATCGATGAAGGCTTGCTGGCGGAACAACTGGGTGTCTTTAAGCTGCATGTCGGCTTTCCTTAACAGCACCGCGACAGGCGCGGAGCAAATTATGATTGTAGAAAGGCGCCCTATAGGCTGCCGTCAGGGAAATCATTCACCGGGCTGAAGCACATAAATAGCGCACTGATTGATATCGTGCGGTTCAGCACCCAGACAAGAGCGTTTGAAATCTCAAACGAATCCTAGGATCAAAGGGGGTAAAGGACAATAGGCTGTTCGAAAAAAAGAACGAAAACGCCGCATTTGCCTGGTTTTTCTGATCAACGTAGTAATCGCACGTTACGCTTTCAAAAAAGCCAGTCGATTCAGCAGCATGGACGACCGCTGCACATATGAGTATCATGGCGCCCGCTTGCACCAGTAGCTCAGCTGGATAGAGTACTGCCCTCCGAAGGCAGGGGTCGTGGGTTCGAATCCCGCCTGGTGCACCATACGTTGTAAATGAAAAAGCCTCAGACCTTAGGGTCTGGGGCTTTTTTGTGGGTGAAGATTAACCAGTTCCGGGCAATGCCGCTGTTTTATAGATCTCGGCTGGGCCAGTCTCAGCATCGCTCCAGGGCGAACCTGCTCGAAGGCATACGACTACGTCAGGGGCGTTGGCGAAAGATAGAGCCGCTCTGGTATTGCGAGCCCTGATTGGAGCCTGCGGGGCCTGCCACGCGGCTTGTAAGCCATGGCCAGGGCCTTGATGATCGGGTGCTCGCTGAGCAGATAGTTTTTTGCTGATCATTTCCGGCGCTATAAGACCGCGCTCCTCAAGCATGAGGCTCTCCCAACTGAGTCAGACCCCTACTGCACGAACTTTCCTGCGGACAAAACAAAACCCCTACCTGCATACGCAGATAGGGGTTTCGGAATTTAATCTTGACGATGACCTACTCTCACAT
>NZ_JAVDUA010000060.1:0-3623 GCF_031456105.1 Pseudomonas sp. BE134
CCCTAAGCGGCCGGTGGGGACAGTCAGAAACTGGCCTTTTTTTTGTCTGTCCCCAATGGCAGAAATTGGCCGATTTTAGCCTTTCGCGATAGGCAGAAATCGACCTAAGCGGGCTCTATGATGGCAGCCTCCAGGGCGAGTTGATGTTCGTTGATCTTGAATAGCAGGAAGGGAGTAAGTCTGAATCCGGCCATAGGCGGTACCTTGGCGGATATGGGCATCGTTGCAGTGGCAGTTCTGCGTCGGGTGATTGTCATGTAGTGGGTTGTCGCGTTTCTTGTGATCCGGTGACACAGCTAGCGACCATTAGTCTGACTTTTCAGCTACCATTGCGTATTAAGGAATAGCTAGCGACTATTCGCACATGTTGCACATGGAAGGGAATCAATAACATGGATGGTGTGCGTTCTGTACAAGTTATCGCCGTGACTGGCGGAAAGGGCGGCGTCGGCAAGACGACTGTGGCAGTGAATCTTTCATTGGCGTTGGCGAAGCTTGGAAAGCGAGTCGTATTGCTTGATGGCGATCTTGGCTTGGCGAATATCGATGTTCTGTTGGGGCTCTCCCGGCAGTACACGCTTGCCGATTTAATCGAAGGTCGCTGTGAGCTATCCGATTTACTTGTGCGCGGTCCGGGCGGGGTACGAATCGTTCCCTCGGCTTCAGGTATCCAGAACATGGTGCATTTGTCTCCAGTTCAGCACGCCGGCCTGATCCAGGCCTTCAGTGAAATCGGTGACAGTCTCGATGTGCTGGTGATTGACACAGCTGCGGGCATCGGCGCGTCGGTGGTCAGTTTCGTCCGGGCGGCCCAGGAAGTCCTGCTGGTGGTATGCGACGAGCCGGCCTCGATCACCGATGCCTACGCACTGATCAAACTGCTTAATCGTGATTACGGAATGAACCGTTTCCGGGTGCTGGTCAATAAGGCGCAGAGCCCACAAGAAGGTCGCGCCCTGTTCGCTAAATTGACCAAGATCACCGATCATTTCCTCGACGTAGCCCTGCAGTATGTGGGAGCAGTTCCGTACGATGAATGTGCGCGTAGGGCGGTGCAAAGGCAGCGAGCAGTCTACGAACACTTTCCGCGCTCCAAGTGCACCCAGGCATTTCAGGAAATCGCTTTAAAGGTCGACACTTGGCCGTTGTTGACGACCCCCAGAGGGCACGTGGAGTTCTTCGTTGAGCGACTCGCCCAAATTCGAGAAGGTGACATTTCTCTCTACGCCGTATGAATGGTGTGATTGAGGCGACCGCTTATGGCCGAGGCTGTGTAAAAACGTTTTAGAGCAAATTTAACGACTTGAACCAGGACGAAAATCGCGCTCCTACGTAAATTCCAGGTCGTTGATTAATCAAGCACTGGCAGATTTTACGTAGCAACGCAGACGTCAAAACGGCACCTGCGTTTTTACACACTCTGGGCCGTTTTCTGTCGGTCATGGTTACGGAACGTGCTGGTCAAATCCGATACAAATGGGTGGTCAAGTCAGCTCAGAGGCATCAACTGCCAGGCATAAAAACCCCGACTAGGCGTTAACCTGATCGGGCAGAGAGGGGCCAGAAGCGGCACCGAGGACTTACAAAAGCAGGGGCAACTCAGCCAAGGCTGATGCCCCGGCACCTCTCTCGTGAGAGGCACTGTGCTCAGGCTTATTTGACCAGCAATACCGGAACTGAAACCTCATGCACCACGCGGCTGGCCACCGAGCCCAATAGTAGGTTTGAGAGGTTGCTCATCCCACGGGTTCCCATTACCACGGTGTCGCAGCCCAACCCCTTCACCGCACTGGCCACCTCTCTCACGACCTCCCCCGTCGACGCGTGTACCTGGTGATGGACGTTCGCGGCCTGGAGGATCACCGCCGCTTCGTTGTTGACATGTGCTGATTTCTGCAGAGCGGCGGTGGTCATCTGCTCCACCATCTCGCCAGTAATATAATCACCATAGGTAACAGGCCCTGTCTGGACATTGAGCACATGCACCTCAAGGTCCGGATACACCCGGGAGAATTCAACCAGATACTGCAGGGCTCGTTTTGCGTTTCCAGAGCCATCGAAAGGAACCAATACCTTTTGCATTTAGACACCTCATCGCACTTCAAACTCGTGACACGGACTCAGAGTAAAGACAGCGATACTCTGGTGGTCAAGTCAGCTCAAAGCCATCAACTGCCAGGCATAAAGAACCCGACTAGGCGTTAACCTGGTCGGGCGTGTTTACCACGACCACCGGTATCGCTTTACCGGAAGGAGGGGGCTGGCCTGTAAACAGTCGCGGTTGGAATGAATCTTAGGCACTCACGACTAATCCACATTACGCAAAAACAGTTTGTGGCGGTCTGCTGCCTAGGTGATGTCCTCGGGCTGGACGACAATGCTGCCGTTCACCAAGTCCGCCGCTGGCCGGATTACTGCCCTTGGCGATAGGCAGATATTGGCTGTTCTCTGCCGAGAGTGGTGACAAAGCGTGCTGGTCAAATCCGATGCAATCGTTGGTCAGAACGAATGCAAATGCCTGGTCAGGCCGAATGCAATCGGGTGGTCAAGTGGAGTGCTATTTCGCACAGAAATGCAAAGCCCCGAAGGTTCGCGGCTTCGGGGCTTCTATTTTCGCCTCCATCCCTTAATGTCTGGCGAACGTGGCGGCGAGAATACCAGCGATGCATTAGTGATTCACTACTGCGAAAGGTTGATTGTGTTCAGTCGGCAGGACGCCCTGAGGCGTCAGGGCGCCGCTCGCTAGCCGTCGCCTGCGTATTCACCTGAGGCGACCTGCAGACGGCCTCAGCGACGGAGCTTGGTAATTTTTGAACCCTGCAATCCGAGCCCGGCCATTAAGCCCTTTTGATCAAAGATGAACGCATAGACATCGGACTGAGCCGTTGAAGTAGTCAACGACTTGGCCATGCCTGAATCTACGACCACGATGCTTGGGCCCACGCCGACCTCAAATCCCTTAACAGTTTTCAGATCGTTCATCGCTGAATAGGTCATGAAGAACATCACGTAACCAAACCTCTGCACGCCCGCCTGAAGGCCGTATGAGGCTGCTGTGGTCGCGTAGTATCCCGTGACTTTTCCGTTCTCGATCAATTCGCCTTCGCCATGCTGTGCGCCGGCGATGAGGCCCGCTTTCAGCACATCAGGGAAAACGAGGATACCCTTGGCACGCTGCGCGAGGGCGCGCGCTTGCGGCGTTTTGGCATACAAACTCTGTAACGCCGCGTTCGCGTCCCGGTTCATTTCCGCGTTAGCAGCCTTCACATCTGAGGCGGAAGTTGGTTGATTCATTTGGCAGCCCGCAGCGATCGCGAAAATTGAAATCATTGCCATCATTCGAAGGTATTTGATCATGAGCAATACTCCGTTTCTGTACCTGCCGTTGAGGAACCTGCGTGGCAACAGCCGTTGCGGCTCAAAGACCGACGGGGTCGACCTTTCATTTAGACTGTAATCCTATAAAGCGGTTGGTCAAATGCTATGCACAGGCATATTCCATCAGAACGTGTGAACCAGTCCCGACGCCACATCCGCCCCGAACTCCAAGTCTTATAACAAGGCGCTGCAAGAGACTGATCGTCTGCGTTTCCTCAGACAAATCGACAGGCCGCTGTTGGCCG
>NZ_JAVDUA010000061.1:0-3369 GCF_031456105.1 Pseudomonas sp. BE134
CCTTTTTTCGCCTGTTACCTGCACAAAAGCAAACGCCCCGAACAAGTCGGGGCGTTTGCTTGGATCGCCTTCAGCGTGTTTTCACACAGTCTGTTAATGCGGGCTTTTTGCTGTCTGGCGTTTGGTAATTCGGCACGCCAGGCGCTATATATATCCATGTAGTACCTGACAGGCACGCTGCTTTCGGGTAACAGGAAATGTTTCGATGGACTTCGTTGACCTTTCTGACGTGCGGCAAGTGGCCATTACGCCAGTTGCTAAGGGATCCGGGATCAACTGTTGTAGGTGGAAGATGACAGAACCTTCATGCCATCAATGCTGAAATGCGCTAAAACACCTGAACTTATCACTAGAATCCTGCTCTCATGCCGGTAGCCATTGGTCGTGGCGGCCTGATAAGCTCGCGGCTTTACTCGATTGCCCTTTAGGCGCATGAACAAGGAAATAGCATGAAACAGCATCGGTTGGCGGCGGCGGTGGCCCTGGTTGGCTTGGTACTCGCGGGTTGTGATTCGCAGACCAGCGTAGAGCTGAAAACTCCGGCGCAAAAAGCTTCCTACGGTATTGGTCTGAACATGGGCAAAAGCCTGGCTCAGGAAGGCATGGATGACCTGGATTCCAAAGCCGTAGCCCAGGGCATCGAAGATGCCGTCGGCAAGAAAGAGCAGAAGCTTAAAGACGAGGAGCTGGTCGAAGCCTTCGCCGCACTGCAAAAGCGTGCTGAAGAGCGTATGGCCAAGATGAGCGAAGAGTCGGCAGCTGCCGGCAAGAAATTCCTCGAAGACAACGCCAAGAAAGCTGGCGTAGTGACCACCGCTTCGGGCCTGCAATATGAAGTGGAAAAGAAAGCCGAAGGCGCACAGCCAAAGCCGACTGACGTAGTGACTGTTCACTACACCGGCAAGCTGACCAACGGTACCGTTTTCGACAGCTCCGTCGAGCGCGGCAGCCCGATCGATCTGCCAGTCAGCGGTGTGATTCCGGGTTGGGTCGAAGGCCTGCAACTGATGCACGTGGGTGAGAAGTACAAGCTGTACATCCCAAGCGAACTGGCTTACGGCGCTCAAAGCCCAAGCCCGGCTATTCCAGCCAACTCGGTGCTGGTATTCGACCTGGAACTGTTGGCGATCAAAGATCCAGCCAAAGAAGACGCCGCCGCCAAGTAATCAGCGTCTGCTTTGATAACAACGCCTCGCCAATGCGAGGCGTTGTTGCATCCGGGATTCAGAGAAGTTAAACAAAGCGAACGGTTGCTGTACGCTGGAGTCATAGCCATTGAGGACCCCCGTGCTAGCCGCGCCGGCGTTCCAAGTCAATGAAATCTTGGGTTTTTTTATGTGAGTAAAAAACGCCCGATCTGAGCTGGACCCTTGTGAAACGGGGCTTTCAGCGGTGAAAAGCAGCTCTGTTCACAAGGTTATCCACAATTTGTGTGGATAACATTTCAGTGGGAGGAATAATGAACGCACCCTGGAGTTTCGCTCGATTCTTGCCACTCGCCGGGCGGCTGCTCGCACGCGGGCGCTTGCCGACACTGCTGTTCGCCGTAGCCAGTAAAGGTGCCAGTCAGGGGTTTCGCCTGGGCAAGGTTAAAGAGGATCTGCGCTTGTTGCAGGCACTGTGCCTGGCCTACTGGCGCGGGGAGTACCGTGCCATCAGCCCGAAGGCGCTGATTTCGGTGGTCGCCGGCCTGATGTACTTCCTCAGTCCGGTGGATGCGATTCCGGATTTCCTCCCTCTGTTTGGCATGCTCGACGACATCGCCGTGCTGGCCTGGCTGATGAAAGTGCTCGACGACGAACTCAATGCCTTCCGAGCCTGGCGTAAACGTCAGGTGCCGGAAAAGTTGGCAGTGGTCGAGCGTATGCCCGATACCCCGCAACAACTTCAGCTACAGGGCCCGAAAAACAACCGAACCGATTGAGAATCTCCTTTATTCATACCCCCGCGCGACCTTGGCCGCTGTTAGGATTACACTTCTAGGGAAAAGTGCCGACTCGCTAAGTGTCGTTGTCCTACGGGGAAGTCATGGATATTCAGATAATCACACGCGAAGGCGAGCCCGAGTATGCAGTTTTACCGTGGGCTCAGTACCAGGCTCTACTGAAAGCCGCAGGCATTAACCAGCAACCGGCGCCCGACACGCCAGTTCGTCAGGCGCCACCACCAGACCAGATTCTTCCGGGTCTGGATCAACTACGCAGTTTGCGCGAAGGGAAGGGCATCGCCATCGAGGCGCTGGCCCGCACCGTAGGCATCAGCCCGTCTTATCTGGCCTTGATTGAAAGTGGCGAGCGTCAACCCGACGCTGCGATTCGCCGCAGCCTGGCCTGGGAATTGACGGTGCCAGGGTGGAGGGATGAATCGTGAGCGTACGCATCAGTCGTCACCATTGGGACGGATTATTGGGGGAGTTGGACCAGGCACGTCGTCAGCGCCATCTTTTGACGTATCGCGCGTTGTTGGAGCGATTGCAATTACCCACACCAGCCATGCAAACCTTGACCGCTGCGCTCGAACATCTGGCCGCGCTGGACGCCAAGGCCGAGCAGCCACTGCGCAGTTCGCTGGTGATCAGCCAGGGAGCCAGCCGCCTGCCGCGCACCGGTTTCTTTGAGTGTGTCGAGCGTCTGGGGCGTTTCTCCGGACCGTCTGACGGTGTCGCCGCCGCGTCCTGGCACGCTTCGGAAGTGGTGCGAGTGTTCGAATACGAATACCCCGAATCGGCAGAGGCTTGAGTGTTTTTAAAGCTCAAGGCTCGGGTCGGTTACTGGCTGGCCCGCCGGTTGTTTCACTGGTCATGGTTTGTGCGCCAGCCCCGGGGATGGAGTTGGCTAGAAGGCCAGTTCGCCCGCATGGCGAATCTGGGAGATGTCGGCGCTCAGAGCTTCTATGGCCACATCCTGACCTTTCGCGGTGTCGGCCTTGGGGCTCGCGAAGAGGGCGTGCGATTACTGCGCCTGGCGGCACTGGCGGGCGATGGCAAAGCGGCATATCAGGTGGGGGTGATCAGCCTGGCAGGAACGCCGAGCAAGGCGCCGGATCCAGTTGAAGCCGCTCGCTGGTGGGGCATGGCCGCCAAGGCCGGACATCCGTTGGCTGAGCTCAAGCTGAAAGAGTTGGCGGCTCGGGGTAATGCCCAGTAACGCCGCCGGTGTCTGATGTACAAACGTGGCGTGAGGGAAACCTCACGCCACGTTTGCGTTTTGGCCGGTCTGTTGTTTTGTGAGTCATTTTTAGAGACTTTCCCTACAGTCATCGCCTACTTCTCCGACTTCTTTCCTGACTGATCCCCTGCAAAGTCTCGCGCGCCCCATTTTCTGCGCGAGGGATTGCTCATGTTCGACCCGATTTACCACGCCACTGCCA
>NZ_JAVDUA010000062.1:0-3107 GCF_031456105.1 Pseudomonas sp. BE134
ACATAGTCAGCGTGACCTGGGCAGTCAACGTGAGCGTAGTGACGAATCTTCGAGTTGTACTCGACGTGTGCGGTGTTGATGGTGATACCACGAGCCTTTTCTTCTGGCGCGCTGTCGATTTTATCGAAATCAACGATAGCCGAACCGAAAACCTCGGAGCAAACACGAGTCAGAGCTGCAGTCAGAGTGGTCTTACCATGGTCAACGTGACCAATAGTACCAACGTTGACGTGCGGCAGCGAACGATCGAACTTTTCCTTAGCCATCGAAACAACCCCCAGCAGAAGAATTGAGCAACTGATATCAGCCATTAAAACAAAGGCAGATATTTTCATATCTGCCTTGTTATATGGAGCTCTTGAGCGGATTTGAACCGCTGACCTCACCCTTACCAAGGGTGTGCTCTACCAACTGAGCTACAAGAGCAAAACACTTTGCAGGACCTGCAAACTTGGAGCGGGTAGCGGGAATCGAACCCGCATCATCAGCTTGGAAGGCTGAGGTTCTACCACTAAACTATACCCGCGGAGCTTGCAGCTCTCGCTAAAAATGGTGGAGGGGGAAGGATTCGAACCTTCGAAGTCGTAGACGTCAGATTTACAGTCTGATCCCTTTGGCCGCTCGGGAACCCCTCCTAAGCGAGCCGGCATTCTACATCATGCCAGCCTTCTGTCAAGCATTTTTCTCATTAAAAACCTGAGCTTAGCTGCATTGACACCACTTCGGCACCGTTGACCTTAAATGGTCTTCACTGCGAAGCGGGCGCCATTCTATGCAAACTATTCAGCCGGTGCAACCCCTTCGCACGGCATTATTTTATGTTTTAACTCATTGAATTCTTTAGAAAGGTTTATCAGCTGTAAATCATCCAGCAAACGCTGGCTTTCGGGCGCTATACGCACCCAGTAACCAGAAGACTCGGCGGAATCTTTCGGCAGAGACTGAAACCTGACACCAATCTCGCCGAGTCGACGCCCGGCCGCCAGGACGGTCTCCTGACGAACAAAGCCCCCCAAATAGAGGCAGCCATTGACCGCCACTGCGGATTTTTCTTTGTCGCGAGACGCATCAGTTGCCTCACTCAACAAGCGGATATCCTGCTGCGACCCCCGGTACAAGCTCAAAGGCGTTACATCTTTCGCCCGCAGCGGGGCCTCTTGTTGATGCCAAATGTAATAGAAGACATTGAGAACAAGCAGCAACAAAAACAACCAACGCATAAAAACCTCAGGACAATGGGCACGCCATCGCTAAACCCACAAAAATCAAATCTGGAACCAGCCTGGCCTCGGGCACGATTCCGGAGACTAGAGCCGCATCCCCCCCAGTGAGAAACACAGCAAAGTCATCCCCCCAATAACTGCGTGCCAGCTCCAACTGAGTCAGAACAAAGCCCCTCAGCATGAGAGAGCATCCTCGCTCGACCGCTTCGACAGTTGTACGTCCAGGAACAAGACTCTCGAGCGCTCGCTCGGCAGCCAGGTCACCGTATCGGATTCTGCGGGTATGGGTTCGCAGCTGGTTGCGCATCAAGGGCATCCCAGGGCAAATAAAGCCGCCGAGGTGCTCTCCGTCCCGAGCGACGAAGTCAGCAGTCACGGCCGTACCAAAATCAAGCACCAGGCACGCACCAGACGCCAGATGAAACCCTCCAAGCATGGCAAGCCAGCGATCGAGCCCCAGCCGCTCAAACTCGTCGTATCCGTTGCGCACTCCAGCCATTTCGCGAGCAGGTGTCGCACACACCACGGCCACGTCGAAAGCTTGCGTCAATATAGAAGTCAAAGCGGCAGTTTCTTCGGCCGTTCTAACGCTGACCAACCGACAATGCCTGAGGGCGAGCCCTTCAAGCTTACTTAAACCCTCCAGCAAAGCGTCATCCGAATCGACCACGCCCTCACTGAACACCCGCCCAGCATCTGCACGCAGCACGCGCCACTTGATAAAACTATTTCCGCAATCGAGCTCAAGAATCATCGCGCAACCTCAGACTGAGCTCACCGCCACTAAAGACCTTTTCAACGCCATTCACTTTCAAGCGCAAAGCCCCCTGACTGTCGATACCCATTACCTCACCATCTATCTGGTTTACGCCGGCAATCAATGACACAGCCCGCCCCTGCCATAGGTGGTTTTGCTCCCACTCTGACTGGATAGAGGAAAATCCGCCGAGCTGATGTCGGGCCAGGTATGTCTGGAGCGCCTCACCCAATTCCGAAACCAGGTGATTACGATCAAACACCTTGCCTGACTCCAAACGCATTGACGTCCACAACTGATCAACCTCATCCGCGAGCTGCATGTTGACGTTAATTCCAACACCCAACACCACGTGACACACATCTGCGGGATCACCAACCAATTCGAGCAATATCCCAGCGATCTTTTTCTGCCCCACCAAAACATCGTTGGGCCATTTTAACCCCACCCCCGGAACACCTAGCGCTCGCAAGGCCTGCATGACCGCAAGACCGACAACAAGGCTTAACCCCTCCAGTTGTCGCATTCCGCCTTCAATACGCAATACCAGACTGTAATAGATGTTTTCTGCAAAAGGACTGACCCATTTGCGGCCCCGACGCCCTCGGCCAGCCGTCTGGCGCTCGGCAAGCACCAGAAATGGCGCAGCCTGGCCACGCTCGATAGCGCGCAAAGCCTCAGCGTTGGTTGAGTCTATTGAATCGAAGACCAAAATTGGCCAATCACACGTAGGTGCTTTGTCTTTTATGGCGACGGGATCAAGCAATGACAGCGGCGCCGTCAGTTGATATCCGCGACCGCGCACCTTGTGGATTGACAAGCCGAGCTCAGCTTCTAAATGCTGGAGCTGCTTCCACACGGCACTACGACTGATACCCAGGGCAACACCCAGAGCCTGGCCCGAATGGAACCGGCCATCTTTAAGAAGCTTTAACAACGTCAGCATGCAAGTCTCGCCTCACAATGAGGCCCGCATGATAGCCATGCCCCGAGCCGTTGCATAGAAACCCTACAATGCGGATTTTCTGCGGGCAAAACAAAACCCCTACCTGCATACGCAGATAGGGGTTTCGGAATTTAATCTTGACGATGACCTACTCTCACATGGGGAAACCCCACACTACCAT
>NZ_JAVDUA010000063.1:0-2933 GCF_031456105.1 Pseudomonas sp. BE134
GGACGCATCATGGTGATGGGCTCCTGATGGAAATCGGGAGCACAGCATCAGCCGTCTATTATCCGCTTGGAATGTGGAGTTCATGGAGCGGATACGAAGTATTGCCCCTGAAAGCGCAACGGCTGCTCAAGCTGCTCTCCCCCGCCCAGCGCCAGATGCGTGACCTTGCCATAGGCGTTGTACTTCGCCGACCAGACAATCTCGCCGCCAAAATCGGTCAGTTCCTGCGGGGTGCCGAGGTGGTCGAGTTGGTAGTAAAACGGGCAGGCTTTGCGCGGGCCTTTGCCATCGAGCATGGCCAGCGGACGGAAGCTGCCGGGTTCGTAGACGTAGCTGCGGTAGTGTTCGCGGCTGCTTTCGGCGATGAGGTTGTCGCCTTGCCAGAAGAATTCGGTGGTGTGGCCGTCGACGGTTTTGGCGATGCGGCGCCCGAAGGCGTCGTAGCGGTAGCTGGAGGTGCGGCCGTCCGGGGTGGTGATGCCGACGAGGCGGTGCTGGCAGTCGTAGCGGTAGTCGGTAACGAGTTTTTGCGCGGTGCCGCGGCGTTCGCGGATCAGATTGCCGAAGGCGTCGTAGTCGTAGTGGCGGTCGCCTTGTAGGAGCAGGCGATTGCCCCGCACCTTGGCGGCGCCGGGGCGGTCCTGCATCAGCAGATTGCCGGCGGGGTCGTGGGCGAAGGTTTCCGCTGGGTCGTCGCGGGTGTGGCGCACGCGGGCCAGGCGGTTGAGCGGGTCGTAGTAATAGCTGCGCTGGCCGTGTCGACTGTCGGCGACGGTGGCCAGGTTGCCGTTGACCGCGTAGCCGTAATGGCGCATGTACAGCGGCCGGGTTTGCTGGTGGATGGCGTGGGCCTGCAATCGGCCTTGTTCGTCGTAGTGGTAGTGGCTGGTGAGTTGACCTTGTTGGCGTTGTTGCTCGCGGCCGAAGGCAAACTGGTGGCTGGTGAGCCGTGCGCCGTTGAGGTCGATGGCGGTGAGTGCGCCGCCCTTGGCGTGGTGGTAGTCGAGTTTGCTGCCGTCCGGCAGGCGCAGGCGATTGAGTTGGCCGCAGGCGTCGTAGCCATAGCGCAGGGTGCCCCAGCCTTGGTGTTCGGTGATCAGACGGTCCTGTGGGTCGTACTCGAATTCCAGCGGGTGGTCGTGGCCGTCGTCGACGCTGATCAGGCGGCCGAGGTTGTCGTAGCGGTAGTTGACCTTGATGCCGTCGGGTAGCGTTTTGACCAATAACCGCCCCGCTGAATCACGCTCGTAAGCGGTGGTCAGCTGCGAACCGTCAGCACCGAACTCGGTTTTTTCCAGCAACTGACCCTTGAGGTCATAGGTGTACGCGGTGCGCTGGCCGTCGAAGCCGGTTTCCTGTCGGATCAATCCGCCGGGGGTGTAGTCCAGCTGATATTTTTCGCCGGATTCGTTTTCGATTTCCGTGAGCAACAGCTGCGCGTTGTCGTAGCGGTACTTCAGCTGGGTACCATCGGCATTGAGTCGGCGGCTGACCAGGTGCAGATCGTCGAGGTATTCGTAGCGCGTGACGCGACCGAGTTCGTCGCGCTCGGCGGTGATTTTTCCGTAGGCGTTGTAGCTGTAGGCGCGGCTGGCGCCGGTAGGAAGAATCGTCTGGATCAGTCGGCCGACGGCGTCCCATTGCGACTGCGTGACCGCGCCATGTTCGTCCTGACGGGTAAGCTGCCGCCCCAGGGCATCGTAGGAAAAGCGCCGAACACCAGCGTCCGGCAGCGTTTCCTCGACCAGTTGCCCCAATGCGTTCCAGACGAACACATGCCGGCTCGTGTCCGGGTAGCGGACCGACAGCAGCTGACCTTTGTCGTCGTAGTGGTAATGGGTGATCTGGCCGTCGGGATCGGTCGCTTCGGTAACGTCACCCTGGGCATTGCGCAGATACTTCCAGACGGCTTTGCCGCGATAACGGGCGTGCAGGAAACCGTTGCGATACTCGTAGCCCGTTGGCTCGTCTTCGGGCGGAATCAGCGCCACCAGCCGTCCGACTTCGTCGTAACGGTATTCAGTCACCGCCCCGAGCGGGTCCTGCTCGGCAATCAGCCGACCGTCTTCGTCGTAAGCCTTGAGCTGCTCGCCGCCATCCAGTTCGACCTTGCGCACCAGCCGCGCCTGCTTGTCGTGGACGTACACCTCTTCGCTGCCGTCGAGGTTGTGCACGGTGACGCTGCCGGCGTCGTCCCAGACATAACGCGCATCCATCTGCGCAAAAGAGGCCCAGTGGCGGATGCAGCGCGCCGCCTTGCCGGAGCGTTCCCACTCCCAGAAGAAACTCGCCCCACCAGCCAGTTGTCGCTGGAGAATGACGTGCTGGTCGTCGTAGTCGTAGCGCTCACTTTCACCGGCGGCGTTGCTCGCTTCGATCAGTTGCGCGCGTTCGTCGTAGGTGTAACTGAACAGGGTTTGCTCGGTCTTCCAGCACGCATCGAGGGTCGGCGCCGGGACAAACAGCTGATAGTCGACGGCGACCAAATGGCTGCGTTCATAACGCAAGCGCAAGGCGCGGCCGGCGCCGTTGTCGAGGCGCTGGATACGGTTCTGGCGGTCGCGGCTGATGCGCAGACGGTTGTCGTAGGCGTCGCTGATCGCCGTCAATCGACCGTTGTGGAAGTGATAAAAGCGCGTGTCGTCGCCGGCTTGGGCGAGGATCAGTTCTTCCGGTTCGTTGCCGAGGTAAATCGCCGCGCGCGACAGGCTGTTGTGGATCGCCGGGCGTTCAGCGGACGGCAGCGGGAACGTGGTGCGACGGTTTTCGTGGTCGATCCAGATGACGCTGTCGCCGTCGATGTCCAGGCGATGGGAGAGCGAATGGCTCCAGCCAAACCCGAGGCCGCTGTCGATGTCGGCGGCGCTGGTGCGATAGAGCCGGGTGAAGTCGAACGGCAGGACACCGTCCAGCGCACCGTCGGTGAGAGTCAG
>NZ_JAVDUA010000064.1:0-2790 GCF_031456105.1 Pseudomonas sp. BE134
CCCACATGGTCGCGCAGATAGTTAAGCACGGTCAGGTTTGGGTCCAGGGCGTGCTCGCTACGGAGTTCCTGGTTAAGTAAAAACTGGATCACGGACGGCCTCGCAGACTCATTATTGTTGTTAACTGCCTGCACGGAATTTAGCAGGTCTGACTTCTCGGTCAATAATTATCTGTCCAGACGGTCAATAATTATATGACTTCTTTGGGGGCTGTTCCCGTTTCACATGGGTAGCCAAAGGAAGGCGCAGGCCATGGCCACCACACTTTCGTAATTCCTCTTGAGCTTGTCTAAGTGTGATGCGATCGCCCGGTGATGCTTCAGCCGGGCAAAAGCGTTTTCTACCAGGTGCCGATCGCGGTACCTGGGCGATTCTCGGGTTTATCTATAGCGTCTCCGCGGACTGTTCTGGGAACAGCCGAAAATACCTGGCTGAGCTGCATGCTTCAGTCATGCATTACGTCCTGCCTCATCGACGAGAGGAGCGCATCTACCTCCGGGCTATCAGGCTCAAATCTCCGAAATATCCGATCAGAAATAAAAATGCCAGTCAGTTTGACTGACTGGCATTGCCCCGAAGGACGCATTGTTTATATTTCCAAGCCTTGAGTGTGGTCAGACATGCTCACTGCTTTTCGCAGGTGCCGCACTCGGTTCTCCATGCCCGTGATCCACCTCCACCACCGGGATTTCTTTCCCGTCGCAGTCATGCAGTTTGCCTTCGCTGAAGTAATCCCCTTCACGCAACGCTGCCAGATCCTTATAACGCAGCACACGCTCAGTACCGGCCGCAAACACCGATTGCTGATCCGAGTTACCGGCCGTGAGGTGGTTGAAGGTCAGGTTCAGTACGATGGCCATGATCGCCGACGAGCTGATGCCCGAGTGGAAGATGGTCGAGAACCAGCTTGGGAAGTGGTCGTAGAAGCTCGGTGCGGCAATAGGAATCATGCCGAAACCGATGGAGGTGGCGACGATGATCAGGTTGACGTTGTTGCGGTAGTCAACCTTTGACAGCGTACGAATACCACTGGCCGCCACTGTACCGAACAGCACAATACCGGCACCGCCGAGGACAGACGTCGGCACAGCCGCGATGACCCGGCCCATGAAGGGCAGCAAGCCGAGGATCACCAGAAACAGACCACCCGTGGCGACCACGAACCGGCTCTTGATCCCGGTCACCGCCACCAGCCCGACGTTCTGGGCGAAGGCGCTTTGGGTGAACGAACCGAAGATCGGCGCAATCATGCTCGACAGCATGTCGGCGCGCAGACCGTTGCCCAGGCGTTTGGAATCGACTTTGGTGCCGATGATTTCACCGACGGCGAGGATGTCCGCCGAGGTTTCCACCAGCGTCACCATCACCACGATGCACATCGACAGGATGGCGGCGAAGTGGAAGGTCGGCATGCCGAAATGGAACGGCGTCGGGAAGCCGAACATAGGACCTTGAGTGACAGACGAGAAGTCCGCCATGCCAAGGAACACCGCGATGACCGTGCCGATGACCATCGCCAGCAGAATCGACAAACGGGAAATGGTCGCGCTGCCGATCTTGCTCAGCAGCAACACCAACATCAACGTCACCGCCGCCAGGCCAATGTTCGCCATGCTGCCGAAGTCCGGCGCATGGCTGTTGCCGCCCATGGCCCAGCGTGCAGCCACCGGCATCAGCGTCAGGCCGATGGTGGTGATCACAATGCCCGTGACCAGCGGCGGGAAGAACTTGGTGATGCGCGAGAACACTGGCGTGATCAACAAGCCAATCAAAGACGCGGCAATCACCGCCCCGAGAATCGACTGAAACCCACCCTCCCCGCCACTGCTGACAATCGCCACCATGGTCGCGACGCCAGAAAACGATACGCCTTGTACCAACGGCAACTGACAACCGAAAAACGGTAAACCAAGGGTCTGGAGTAACGTCGCCAGCCCCCCTGCAAACAATGAAGCAGCAATCAACAAACCGATGTCCGCCGGCGAGAGCCCGGCGGCCTGACCAATGATCAACGGCACCGCGACGATGCCACCGTACATGGTCAGAACATGTTGCAGGCCGTAAGCCATATTCGCGCCGATCCCAAGGTTTTCATCCTCAGGCCGTTGGTGTGAAACATGGGGCGTTTTCATGGTTGGGGGGTTCCCTGATTTTTGTTATGCGCACACTGTATTCAAGATCAAGGATAAATGTCTATATAATTGTATACAACTTATCATCTGGATTATGACCAGCCATTCATTTCCTCCTTATCTACGGCGTTAGACCTCGCTGGGCCTTTTTTGTAGACGCCGACGCCGAATTGCCCCACGTGTCGACGCAAGACTGCTCCAGCCCAAGTTGGTACAAATCCAGCACAGGCAATGATTCGCGAGGAATCAGACTGGGCCAGTGACATCTTGGCAAGGGACCGCTCTGTATCAGCGATACGGTACGTCAACTCCGCTAGCTAACTGGGGCGATGACTCGTGTAGCTGCCATTCGCAAAGGGCAGCTTCGGGTCTAGGCTGTGTAAAAACGCAGACACTGTTTTGGAGTCTGCGTCGCTACGTAAAATCTGCCAATGATTGGTGTGTCGGCGGAGCTGAAATTTACGTAGGAACGCGATTTTCGTTCTGGTTCTGACTGTCAAATGTGCTCTAAAACGTTTTCACACAGCCTGGGTCGACTGCTGCCCTTCACGACAGGCAGAAAGCGGCCAACAGCGGCCTGTCGATTTGTCTGAGGAAACGCAGACGATCAGTCTCTTGCAGCGCCTTGTTATAAGACTTGGAGTTCGGGGCGGATGTG
>NZ_JAVDUA010000065.1:0-2540 GCF_031456105.1 Pseudomonas sp. BE134
GTAAGGGATCCATGAACCCCACATTCAAAGCCGCCTATTAAAGTCTGATGCTGTGCTCTCGATTTCTTTCCGGAGCCAGCCCGTCATGATGCGACCCGACACCAAAGTCGAAAAAGTGTACCTCTACCCCAAGCCTGTCGACTTCCGTAAATCCATCGACGGTCTGGCCGCCCTGGTCGAGCTGGATATTAAAGTTGCCGTCTTCGACCCGGTGCTTTTCGTATTTCTGAATCGCCACCGTAACCGAGTGAAGATCCTCTATTGGGAGCGCAACGGCTTCTGTCTTTGGCTCAAACGCCTGGAGTCCGAGCGGTTCAAAACGTCGCCTGACGCCACCGACGAAGCTATCGTATTGAGCGTCCAGGAGCTGACCTGGCTGCTCGACGGTTTTGATCTCTGGCGCAACCGTCCGCATCAGGTTCTGACTCCACGTTTCGTGGCTTAAGCCGGTATAATCCGGGCATGACTTTCATGCCCGACGACCTTCCAGACGATCCTGTTTTGCTCAAGCAAATGTTGCTTGAGGCATTCAGTCGTCAAGAGGAAGTGGCTAAGTCCTACCAAACCCACATCGTCGATTTGAAAGAACAGATCAAGTTGCTGCGCGACCGTCTGTTTGGACGTAAATCCGAACAGACAGTTGAGCCCAACACGCCGCAACTGGCTCTTTTCAATGAGCCAGAAAGCGAACCGATATCTCTCATCGTCGATATCGAAGAAGAAGTCGTTGCACCGACCCCGCGCCGTGGCAAACGCAAACCATTGTCGGCTGACCTGCCGCGTATCGAAGTCATCCACGAACTGCCTGAACACGAACTGACCTGTGCCTGCGGTTGCCGCAAACACGCCATCGGTGAAGAAACCAGCGAGCAACTGGACATCGTGCCAATGCAGATCCGGGTGATCAAACATATCCGCAAAGTTTACGGTTGCCGCGGTTGTGAAGCGGCTCCAGTCACCGCCGACAAACCCGCTCAGTTGATTGAAAAGAGCATGGCCAGCCCGAGTGTGTTGGCGATGCTGTTGACCACCAAGTATGTCGATGGCTTGCCGCTGCATCGTTTCGAGACGGTATTGAGCCGACACGGTATCGATATCCCACGTCAGACCCTGGCACGCTGGGTTATCCAGTGCGGTGAGCATTTGCAGCCGCTGCTGAATTTGATGCGCGACCGCTTACTGGAAAGTCCAGTCATCCACTGTGATGAGACTCGCGTCCAGGTACTCAAAGAACCGGATCGAGATCCAACCAGCCAGTCCTGGATGTGGGTGCAGGCCAGCGGCCCGCCGGATCGAAAAGTCGTGCTATTCGACTATACGTCCAGCCGTGCGCAGGAAGTGCCGCTACGGCTGCTGGAAAGTTATCGCGGCTACGTGATGACCGACGATTACGCAGGTTATAACGCGTTGGCGTTGCAACCGGGCGTGGAGCGCCTGGCGTGCATGGCCCATGCGCGGCGCAAGTTTGTTGAGGCGCAAAAAGTGCAGCCCAAGGGCAAGATGGGGCGCGCCGATATGGCGGTGACCATGATTAACAAGTTGTATGGCATCGAGCGCGAACTCAAGGACGTCAGCGATGAACAGCGTTTTATTGGCCGTCAGGAAAAGAGCCTGCCGATTCTGGGCCAGTTAAAAAGTTGGCTGGAGAAAACGCAGCCACAGGTGACGCCCCAAAGTGTGCTGGGCAAGGCCGTGAATTATCTGGCCAGCAACTGGAGCCGGCTGGAGCGTTATGTGGAAGCCGGTTTTTTACCAATCGACAACAATGCCGCCGAAAGAGCGATAAAACCTTTTGTGATCGGTCGTAAGGCGTGGCTGTTCAGCGACACGCCCAAAGGCGCTACCGCCAGCGCTCAGATCTACAGCTTGGTGGAGACCGCCAAGGTCAACGGCCAAGAGCCTTATACGTGGCTACGCCATGTACTGGAGCAGTTGCCGCACGCGCAGTCGGTGGCAGACTATGAAGCACTGCTGCCGTGGAATTGCTCGCCAGAGATACCACGTTAAATCTGCCCCCTATTGAGGGAGGATCGAATCGTACGCTCGGGAGAGCTCTGGATGTCCTTGGTGTACCGCCAAAATCCACCAACACGTAAAAGACTCGGGACGTTTTTAGAGCCTCCGGCCGCCATGAAAACCTTAGCGTCCGCCCCCCGGTACAAAAAAAGTCCTACCCCTGGTACAGGATCAAAGTGGCTCAAATGAGCCCAGACAGGGCGAAACTCTGCATTTATGTGGCTTTGATAGGGCTTTGTTGTGCCACAGAAATAGCCGGGCCTTTGCATTTTTCTGCCATCTAAACCGGAAGTGACTATTTATGTGGCACAACAAAGCCATAACAAAGCCGCAACAAAGCCACCTCAATGCCACATGTGCCTAAGCCAAGGGCCCTATGCGTGGCTGCGCCACGCACTTGAACGCCTGCCACAGGTAATCTCGGTTGAAGATTGCGAAGCCTTGATCCCTTGGAGCTGCTCGCTTACATCGCCTCGCTAAGCGCGCCGCCTATTTTGAATGGGTGGGGTTCATGGAGCGCTTAC
>NZ_JAVDUA010000066.1:0-2004 GCF_031456105.1 Pseudomonas sp. BE134
CTAGCGCCGGCAACAACAGAGCAAACTCTCAGATAAAATGGGGGCTGCGCATCGCCAGGGAGAGTTTTGCTCCGAGGTATGCGGGATGCCCCGACGTCGAGATTGTTCTCGTCATTGAGGTCATCGCCCCCACTGACGGGAGACTTCAGTCATGAGCCGAAAACCGCGGATCTGGCGTATTCGCCTGGCTTTTGAGCCAAATCGATTCTCTTGTGAACAGCTCGAGAGGGTCTACGAGCAGCTAAAACCGACAGAAACGCGGGGTTCCTCAGAATCGCCACAATCTCAACCCTCTGTCAAAAAACATCGTGCTGCCAAGCGAGGTGAGCAATGAGCCAGGCTGTGATGGTGGCGTTCTATGCGAGGGTATCCTCTGATCAACAGGCTAAACGCGGCACGATTGAAAGCCAGATTGCCGCATTGACAGAGCGGATCGTGGCTGATGGAGCCCAGGTTGCTGAAGACATGCGCTTTGTCGACGCCGGCGTCAGCGGCGCGACGCTGATTCGCCCACAATTGGAACGGCTCAGAGACCGCGCTGCACTTGGCTTGGTCGATCGTCTCTACGTCCTCTCCCCAGACCGGCTGTCGCGAAAATATGCTCACCAGGCCTTGCTGATGGAAGAACTATCGGCGTGCGGCGTAGAGGTCGTGTTCCTCAATCATGCCATTGGCGTCACGCCAGAGGAGTCGTTGCTGCTGCAGATGCAGGGCATGATTGCGGAGTATGAACGGGCCAAAATCATGGAGCGCCATCGTCGCGGCAAGCTTCATGGCGCCAGACGCGGCAGCATCAATGTGCTGTCGACTGCGCCGTACGGTTATCGCTACATTCGTAAGCAACTTGATGGCGCACCCGCACAGTACGTTATCGACTTGGCGCAAGCAGCGACGGTCAGAGCCATCTTTCAATGGATTGGGATGGAGCGGCTGAGCATTGGCGAAGTGGTTCGGCGTCTTGGTGCTACTGGCACCGTCACCGCTTCAGGTAAACCGTATTGGGATCGCAGTACCGTGTGGGGGTTATTACAAAATCCAGCGTACATGGGACGAGCTGCTTTCGGTAAAACACAGGCGCGTGATCGTTTACCTCGGATACGCGCGCAACGCCACAGTGCGGAAGTGCCCAGGAAGGGGTATTCAACCGTACGTACGGATCCAAGTCAGTGGGTCGAGATATCCGTACCGGCAATCGTCAGCGAAGGGTTATTTCAGTCGGTTCAGGAACAGCTTGCCGAAAATCGCAAATCGGCTCGTCAGCGCGGTCATGGTGCAGTTTACCTGCTTCAGGGCTTGACCGTTTGCGGCCATTGTCACTACGCCTATTACGGTAAAAAAGTCAGCAAGGCAGCGGCCAAAGGCCAACGTCGGAACTATGCCTATTATCGTTGCATTGGAACCGATGCCTACCGCTTTGGTGGCGAACGCGTCTGTGACAATCAGCAAATACGAACGGATCGTCTTGATGAACTGGTGTGGCAGCAGGTTGTTGAGCTGCTGGCCCATCCTGGAAGACTAAAGAATGAATATGAGCGTCGGCTGGGAATCCTCGAAGAAAAAGAAAAAACAAACCCTGATACTGCTGCACTGGAACGACAACGACTGCAACTCGAGAAAGGCAAGTCCCGGCTCATCGATAGTTATGCCGAAGGTATGATCGACAAAATGGACTTTGATCCAAAGATGCGAAACTTGAAGAGCCGTCTGGAACAGCTTGATCAGCAGATTCAGGACTCACGGCGTCATCAGGTGGGTCAACGCGAGCTGTTTCTCGTCATTAATCGTCTCGAAGAGTTTGCCGCTGCTGTCCATGACCGATTGGGTGCTGTGGATTTCGTCACGAAGCGCGAGATCATCCGCGGCCTGGTCAAACGTGTCGAAATTCATAAGGACGAAATTTTGGTGGTGTTCCGGGTTGATCCGGATCCCGGGTTCAGCGCCAGCGAGACGTCGACTGGCTCAGGCACAAGAGAAAAAAGTATGCAAGATCGTACGCGGCGTACT
>NZ_JAVDUA010000068.1:0-1654 GCF_031456105.1 Pseudomonas sp. BE134
TCGTTCTTTAAAAATTTGGGTATGTGATAGAAAGATAGACTGAACGTTACTTTCACTGGTAACGGATCAGGCTAAGGTAAAATTTGTGAGTTGCTCTTTGAGCAAGAATCGAATTTTCGGCGAATGTCGTCTTCACAGTATAACCAGATTGCTTGGGGTTATATGGTCAAGTGAAGAAGCGCATACGGTGGATGCCTTGGCAGTCAGAGGCGATGAAAGACGTGGTAGCCTGCGAAAAGCTTCGGGGAGTCGGCAAACAGACTTTGATCCGGAGATGTCTGAATGGGGGAACCCAGCCATCATAAGATGGTTATCTTAAGCTGAATACATAGGCTTAAGAGGCGAACCAGGGGAACTGAAACATCTAAGTACCCTGAGGAAAAGAAATCAACCGAGATTCCCTTAGTAGTGGCGAGCGAACGGGGACTAGCCCTTAAGTGGCTTTGAGATTAGCGGAACGCTCTGGAAAGTGCGGCCATAGTGGGTGATAGCCCTGTACGCGAAAATCTCTTGGTCATGAAATCGAGTAGGACGGAGCACGAGAAACTTTGTCTGAATATGGGGGGACCATCCTCCAAGGCTAAATACTACTGACTGACCGATAGTGAACTAGTACCGTGAGGGAAAGGCGAAAAGAACCCCGGAGAGGGGAGTGAAATAGATCCTGAAACCGTATGCGTACAAGCAGTGGGAGCCTACTTTGTTAGGTGACTGCGTACCTTTTGTATAATGGGTCAGCGACTTATTTTCAGTGGCGAGCTTAACCGAATAGGGGAGGCGTAGCGAAAGCGAGTCTTAATAGGGCGTCTAGTCGCTGGGAATAGACCCGAAACCGGGCGATCTATCCATGGGCAGGTTGAAGGTTGGGTAACACTAACTGGAGGACCGAACCGACTACCGTTGAAAAGTTAGCGGATGACCTGTGGATCGGAGTGAAAGGCTAATCAAGCTCGGAGATAGCTGGTTCTCCTCGAAAGCTATTTAGGTAGCGCCTCATGTATCACTGTAGGGGGTAGAGCACTGTTTCGGCTAGGGGGTCATCCCGACTTACCAAACCGATGCAAACTCCGAATACCTACAAGTGCCGAGCATGGGAGACACACGGCGGGTGCTAACGTCCGTCGTGAAAAGGGAAACAACCCAGACCGTCAGCTAAGGTCCCAAAGTTATGGTTAAGTGGGAAACGATGTGGGAAGGCTTAGACAGCTAGGAGGTTGGCTTAGAAGCAGCCACCCTTTAAAGAAAGCGTAATAGCTCACTAGTCGAGTCGGCCTGCGCGGAAGATGTAACGGGGCTCAAACCATACACCGAAGCTACGGGTATCACTTAGGTGATGCGGTAGAGGAGCGTTCTGTAAGCCTGTGAAGGTGAGTTGAGAAGCTTGCTGGAGGTATCAGAAGTGCGAATGCTGACATGAGTAACGACAATGGGTGTGAAAAACACCCACGCCGAAAGACCAAGGTTTCCTGCGCAACGTTAATCGACGCAGGGTTAGTCGGTCCCTAAGGCGAGGCTGAAAAGCGTAGTCGATGGAAAACAGGTTAATATTCCTGTACTTCTGGTTATTGCGATGGAGGGACGGAGAAGGCTAGGCCAGCTTGGCGTTGGTTGTCCAAGTTTAAGGTGGTAGGCTGGACTCTTAGGTAAATCCGGG
>NZ_JAVDUA010000069.1:0-1518 GCF_031456105.1 Pseudomonas sp. BE134
CAGACTGTGTGAAAACACGCTGAAGGCGATCCAAGCAAACGCCCCGACTTGTTCGGGGCGTTTGCTTTTGTGCAGGTAACAGGCGAAAAAAGGCTTTTCAGCCCATCAACTCCATCATTCGGCGTACACCCAGCACATTGATCGCTCTTTTGAGGTTGTAGGCGTTCACCGCCAAGGCCATTTCCGCTCTTGCCCCCTCTGACTGTCGCAGCAGGAAGCGGCCGTTTCCAAACAGCCATTGTTTAAGGTTGCCAAAGGGATGCTCAACGATGGACCTTCGGCTCACCATCATTTCCGGATGCGCCTGCATGCGCTGCTCCATTCGCTCGAAGGCTTCTTCGTGGGCGTGGCGTGAGACGTATCGGCGCTGAGCATCGGTGCATTGCCCTTTCAGTGGGCAGTTGGCGCAGTCGCTGACAGCCGCATGGTAAATGCGCTCACCTTTATTCAGCTGTTTGAGCGTCAGCAGTTTGCCAGCAGGGCATTGGTACTGATCCTGTTGCGCATCGTAAGTAAAATCTTTTCGCTCGAAGAGTTCCTTCTCCTTACTACGGGGGTTAACCGCTCGGTTGGGCGGTACGTACGCCGTAATGCCCGCCTCTTCACACACTTGGAACTGCTTGCCGTTGGAGTAGCCCGCATCGGCGGTCACGTTCAGTTTGCTCTGCTGCAACTGTTCTTTGGCAGCCTTGGCCATGGGCTCAAGTTGCTGGGTATCGTTGCCGTCTTGTGTCACGTCGTGATGCAGGATCAAACAATGTTCCGCGTCCACGGCGGTTTGTACGTTATAAGCCACCCGCGGGCCTTTGGGCGTGCGCATCATTCGGGCATCGCTTTCGCCGGTGTTGAACTGCTCGATCCCCATCGACTTCATCAGCGCCTGGCAGGTCAGATTGTTCAGTTGCCGAGCTTCAAGTTGCTCCAGCGCTGTCTTGATGGCGCTGCGATCAATGGTTTCACCCGCTTCGGCTTTATCGGCCTCATCCAGTTCAGCCAGATACTGGGCGATGCGCTTATCCAGTTTTTCCTGCTGGCGCTTGAGTTGTTTCATGTTCAGATGGCGCCGCGAAGAGGCTACCGCCTGAAATTTACTGCCATCAATGGCAACCAGGTCGCCAGCAATCAAACCGACCGTACGGCAGAACTGAACGAAGACCCGACACGTTGCACTGAACGCTTGTTTGTTGTTCTTACGAAAGTCGGCAATGGTCTTGAAATCGGGTTTGAGGCGGTTGAGTAACCACATGACTTCGATGTTGCGCTGGCATTCGGCTTCGAGACGACGGGATGAGCGGATCCGCTGGAAATAGCCATACAGATAGAGCTTGAGCTGATCTGCCGGATCGTAAGAGGGGCGACCGGTGCTTTTGGGCACCGCCTTGTCGAACCCCAAGCGTATGAGATCGAGCTTGGCAACGAAGGCATCAATCACGCGAACGAGGTGATCCTCAGGGATTAAATCCTCCAGCGAAACCGGAAAAAGGCTGGTCTGATCGCGCGCTTGACCTTGGATGTAAG
>NZ_JAVDUA010000070.1:0-1416 GCF_031456105.1 Pseudomonas sp. BE134
TCTAAGGCCGAGAGCTGATGACGAGTGTTCTTTTAGAACACGAAGTGGTTGATGCCATGCTTCCAAGAAAAGCTTCTAAGCTTCAGGTAACCAGGAACCGTACCCCAAACCGACACAGGTGGTTGGGTAGAGAATACCAAGGCGCTTGAGAGAACTCGGGTGAAGGAACTAGGCAAAATGGCACCGTAACTTCGGGAGAAGGTGCGCCGGTGAGGGTGAAGCATTTACTGCGTAAGCCCATGCCGGTCGAAGATACCAGGCCGCTGCGACTGTTTATTAAAAACACAGCACTCTGCAAACACGAAAGTGGACGTATAGGGTGTGACGCCTGCCCGGTGCCGGAAGGTTAATTGATGGGGTTAGCTAACGCGAAGCTCTTGATCGAAGCCCCGGTAAACGGCGGCCGTAACTATAACGGTCCTAAGGTAGCGAAATTCCTTGTCGGGTAAGTTCCGACCTGCACGAATGGCGTAACGATGGCGGCGCTGTCTCCACCCGAGACTCAGTGAAATTGAAATCGCTGTGAAGATGCAGTGTATCCGCGGCTAGACGGAAAGACCCCGTGAACCTTTACTATAGCTTTGCACTGGACTTTGAATTTGCTTGTGTAGGATAGGTGGGAGGCTTTGAAGCGTGGACGCCAGTTCGCGTGGAGCCAACCTTGAAATACCACCCTGGCAACTTTGAGGTTCTAACTCAGGTCCGTTATCCGGATCGAGGACAGTGTATGGTGGGTAGTTTGACTGGGGCGGTCTCCTCCTAAAGAGTAACGGAGGAGTACGAAGGTGCGCTCAGACCGGTCGGAAATCGGTCGTAGAGTATAAAGGCAAAAGCGCGCTTGACTGCGAGACAGACACGTCGAGCAGGTACGAAAGTAGGTCTTAGTGATCCGGTGGTTCTGTATGGAAGGGCCATCGCTCAACGGATAAAAGGTACTCCGGGGATAACAGGCTGATACCGCCCAAGAGTTCATATCGACGGCGGTGTTTGGCACCTCGATGTCGGCTCATCACATCCTGGGGCTGAAGCCGGTCCCAAGGGTATGGCTGTTCGCCATTTAAAGTGGTACGCGAGCTGGGTTTAGAACGTCGTGAGACAGTTCGGTCCCTATCTGCCGTGGACGTTTGAGATTTGAGAGGGGCTGCTCCTAGTACGAGAGGACCGGAGTGGACGAACCTCTGGTGTTCCGGTTGTCACGCCAGTGGCATTGCCGGGTAGCTATGTTCGGAATAGATAACCGCTGAAAGCATCTAAGCGGGAAACTAGCCTCAAGATGAGATCTCACTGGGACCTTGAGTCCCCTGAAGGGCCGTCGAAGACTACGACGTTGATAGGTTGGGTGTGTAAGCGCTGTGAGGCGTTGAGCTAACCAATACTAATTGCCCGTGAGGCTTGACCATATAACACCCAAGCAAT
>NZ_JAVDUA010000071.1:0-1358 GCF_031456105.1 Pseudomonas sp. BE134
GAGGGTGTACTGAATTCTGTGTAAACGGCGTTGCTGTTAATCCTGCAAAAGCCTGTCTTCGAACTGGATACTGAACCTGTTCAAGGCCCCCGCCCAGTCCCTGATTGGCATCGTCCATTTCTTGCTGATGTTGTTCAGCGCCAGATAAAAGAGCTTCATGACCGCATCGTCTGTCGGGAATGAAGCTCGGCTTTTCGTCACTTTACGCAGGCTCATGTTGATCGATTCGATGGCGTTAGTGGTGTAAATCACCTTACGAATCTCTGGCGGGTAATCGAACAGCGGGATGACTCTCGCCCAGTTCTTTCGCCAAGATTGACTAATCAACGGGTAGCGTTCGTCCCATTTGGCTTCGAAGTCAGTCAATTTCTGCTCAGCCATTTCGACGGTCGTTGAGCGGTAGATAAGCTTGAGATCAGCAGCCGCTTCACGTTGATTTTTGTAGGCGATGAACTTCAGGCTATTGCGAACCATGTGCACGATACACAGTTGAACCGAGGCTTTCGGATAGACCACTTCGATGGCCTCAGGGAAGCCCTTGAGCCCGTCCACGCAGGCGATGAAGATGTCTTGCACCCCGCGTGTTTTGAGCTCTGTGACGACTTGTAGCCAGAATTTGGCGCCTTCGGTCTGGGCGATCCACAACCCCAGCACTTCTTTTCGGCCTTCCATGTTGACGCCAATAGCCAGATAAACCGCTTTGGTTCTGACCGCGCCGCTGTCGCGTACTTTGACGTGAATACAGTCAAGGTAGAGGATCGGATAGAGCTCATCCAGAGGACGTGACTGCCAGACCTTGACCTCCTCGCTAACCGCGTCGGTAATCGCCGAGATGAGGCTGGGAGAGACCTCCGTGCCGTACATCTCCTCCAGGTGCCCCTGGATTTCCCGCACGGTCATGCCCCGGGCGTACAGCGAGATAACTTTGTCGTCGAAGCCGGTCCAGCGTGTCTGGTGTTTGGAAATGAGCTGGGGCTCGAACAGGCCCTGTCGGTCACGGGGAATGTCCAACGGCAGCTCGCCAAAGTCGCCCTTGAGCGTCTTGCCGCTATGGCCGTTGCGCGCATTGCCTTCAGCATTGGTCACCGCGGCGCTTTTGTCATGACCCAGGTGCTCGGTCATTTCAGCTTCCAACGCTCGTTCGACGAGCATCTTGGTGAGCTGCTTGAGCAGGCCGTTTTCGCCGATCAGATCCTCGGGCTTTTTATAATTGGCCAGCAGGCTGTCGGCCAGTTTAACCAGTTCAGGATCAGGCTTGACTCGTTTGGCGCGCTTGGGTTTTGGCTCGGTCATTGGATTTCCTTGGGGTAGGCAGTCTCCTGCCAAATGACCGTTTACACAAAATTAATTACACCCTC
>NZ_JAVDUA010000072.1:0-1207 GCF_031456105.1 Pseudomonas sp. BE134
TCATCGCAGTGGATGACCGGACTTTCCAGTAATCGGTCGCGCATTAAATTCAGCAAGGGCTGCAAGTGTTCGCTGCACTGGATGACCCAGCGCGCCAGTGTTTGTCTTGGTATATCCACACCGTGTCGACTCAGCACCGTTTCGAAACGATGCAACGGCAGGCCATCGACGTACTTGGTGGTCAGTAGCATGGCCAATACGCTGGGGCTGGCCATGCTCTTTTCGATCAACTGCGCCGGTTTGTCGGCGGTGACCGGCGCGGTTTCACAACCGCGGCAACCGTAAACTTTGCGTATGTGTTTGAGTACGCGAATCTGCATCGGCACGATCTCCAGCTGTTCGCTGGTTTCTTCGCTGATCACGTGTTTGCGGCAGCCGCAAGCGCAGGTCAGTTCGTGTTCAGGCAGTTCGTGGATGACTTCGATACGCGGCAGATCAGCCGGCAGTGGTTTGCGTTTGCCGCGACGTGGCGTCGAAGCAACAACTTCTTCGTCAGCGTCGCCGACGGGGAGCATCGGCTCGCTTTCGGGCTCATTGAACAACGCCAGTTGCGGCGTGTTGGGCTCGATGGTCTGCTCGGATTTTCGACCGAACAAACGGTCGCGCAGCAGCTTGATCTGTTCTTTTAAATCGACGATATGAGTCTGATATGCCTCAGCCGTTACTTGCTGACGACTGAGTGCCTCAAGCAACATTTGCTTGAGCAAAACAGGATCATCGGGAAGGTCTTCAGGTATCAAATTCATGCCGGGGATTATACCCGTCAGGCGACGAATCTTGGTGTTAAAACCTTATGAGGACGATTGCGCCAGAGATCAAAGCCATCCAGTAACCAGTTCAATTCCTGGACAGTCAGCACGATCGCCTCGTCGACCTCATCAGGGGAAAGTTTGAAGCGTTCAGACTCCAGGCGCTTGAGCCAAAGGCAGAAGCCGTTGCGCTCCCAGTACAACACTTTGACGCGGTTGCGGTGGCGATTTAGAAAGACGAAAAGCACGGGGTCGAACACCGCAACTTTGATGTCCAGTTCGACCAATGCAGCCAAGCCGTCGATGGACTTTCGAAAATCTACAGGCTTCGGGTAGAGGTACACTTTTTCGACGCTGGCATTCGGACGCATCATGGTGATGGGCTCCTGATGGAAATCGGGAGCACAGCATCAGCCGTCTATTATCCGCTTGGAATGTGGAGTTCATGGAGCGGATAC
>NZ_JAVDUA010000073.1:0-1098 GCF_031456105.1 Pseudomonas sp. BE134
AGTGGGCCGCCTTGCGGCGTCCCTCGTTCACTGGCTACCACTACACCGTCGATCAACGTCCCGCTGTTCAGATAGGCCCGGACCAGACGCAGGACGTCTCGGTCGATTACCTTCCTGCTCAGTCGGGCGATCAACAGGTCATGATCAACGCGATCGAAGAACTGCTCCAGATCGACGTCCACCACAATGTCCCGCCCCGAGTGAATGTATTGCTGCGCCGCCAGTACCGCTTGGTGAGCGCTGCGACCGGGACGAAAACCATAGCTATGATCACTGAATCCCGGGTCCAACAGAGGCTGCAAAACCTGTAAAAGCGCCTGTTGGATCAGTCTGTCCGTCACCGTCGGAATGCCCAGCTTGCGCTCGCCACCCTCCGGCTTGGGGATCAGAACTCTGCGCACCGGGCTTGGCCGGTACGTCCCCGCCAGCAACTGCGCCCGTATCACGGGCCAGGCCGTTTTCAGATGCTTGACCGTCTCATCGATCCCAAGACCGTCGACGCCCGCAGCACCTTTATTCGATCGAACTCGCTTGAGCGCCAGTTGCAGGTTCTCTCTTGTCAGGACTTCTTGCAGAAGCCCTGACCCCATGCGATTCAGGTCATGGCGCGGACAACCAGCTTCATCGCTGGACGCTTCGCGCCGGGTTTCACCCGTCGCAGCTGCGTCCCGCCCCGGTTTCCCGGGCATCTGATGCAAGGCCTGTTGTATCGCCATGGTGAACCTCACTCCTTCTCGTTTGGCCCTTCGCTGCAACGCAGCTACTACGGCCTCTGCTGACTTCTCGCTCCGGCTTGCGCCGTCGCCCTTTCAGGCATGAGGCGAGATCTCCCCAGGTAAGAACGCCATCCTTCACCGCACAACCGCCGCATTTACGTCCCCGGCACTTTGGCCACAAGAGCTTCGCAGTCACTTGGCTGCTCGCCCTGACCGGTGACGCCTCAGATGCGGTTCGTGTACCTCGGCTCGCGGTTTACGCTCCACGCTTCCTTCCCACACTCGGTCACCCTCATGCAGTTGCGCTTCGCTTCATTCGCTGTGGCCAGCTCAAGAGAGGACTTTCACCTCTAGGATGGCGCCCATGCTGGGCGCACAAGTG